>NZ_JQLL01000001.1:2055000-2329297 GCF_000744185.1 Carnobacterium funditum DSM 5970
GAAAATCAGCTAATTACCTTATCTGTTCGACCTGAACAAAACCAACTAGTTAAAGAAGCAGTTAGTGAGTTAGAAAAAGAACATCCAGAGATTCGTTTTGCGGTACTAACAGACAATACCCTCGATAAAAATGGCTGTACGATTGAAAGTGCTCATGCGATTATTGACTTGCAAGTGCGAAAACAACTGGATGCGATGTTGGCCGAGATGAAAGAGATGGAGTGAAACAACCATGTTTAGCCTACCTTTTGAAGCGTATCACAACGAATTAAATAAAAAAAATTACCACTTAAAATTGGGTAAGGTTAGTCAGGTAACCGGTCTCATAATCAAAGTTGAAGGATTAGATGCCTTTGTTGGCGAAGTTTGCGAGATACGAATCAAGTCTTCTAGTCGAATTGCTTTGAGTGAAGTGGTGGGTTTCGTAGAAGAGACGGTCTTATTGATGCCACTGGATGAATTAGATGGGATTGGGCCAGGCTGTTTGGTACGGCCGACAGGCAAAAGATTGAAAGTCGAAATCAGTGAAAAACTGTTGGGCAATACGTTAGATGGGTTAGGCCGCCCAATGGATGAAAACCTGAAAGTAGACGGCGTATTTTATGACGTTAACCGAAGTTCACCGAATCCTTTCAAACGAAAAAAAATCCAAGATGTGATTCCGACAGGTATTAGAGCCATTGATGGTACGCTAACCGTTGGTGAAGGCCAACGCATGGGCATCTTTGCCGGTAGTGGCGTTGGAAAGAGTACCTTGTTGGGCATGATGGCTCGTTACATTGAAGCCGACATTATTGTGATTGGATTAATCGGAGAACGGGGTAGAGAAGTTCTTGAATTCATTGAAAAAGATCTTGGGGAAGAAGGGTACAAAAAATCGGTTGTCGTTTGTGCGACATCGGATATGCCACCTCTTGTTCGTTTGAAAGGCGCGTCAGTAGCGACGACGATTGCGGAATATTTTCGTGACCAAGGGAAAAAAGTGGTCTTAATGATGGATTCCGTTACGCGGGTTGCTATGGCCCAAAGAGAGATAGGACTAGCGACCGGTGAGCCACCAACAACTAAAGGGTATACTCCTTCCGTTTTTACAACGTTGCCAAAGTTAATGGAACGAAGTGGTATGTCAGAAACAGGATCGATTACCGCCTTTTATACCGTTCTTGTTGAAGGAGATGATATGAATGAGCCAATTGCCGATTCTGTACGTGGAATATTGGACGGACACATTGTCTTGTCACGTAAAATAGCTTCTGAGAATCATTACCCTGCAATCGATATCCAAAATAGTATTAGTCGTTTGATGAAGGATATCACAACAGAAAAACACTACTTAGCAGCCGGCAGATTAAAAGAAAATATGGCTGTGTATGCCGATTCGAAGGATTTAATTGATGTTGGGGCGTATCGAACAGGAAGCAATCCTTCAGTAGACAGAGCGGTTCAATTAAATAGCCCGATAAAGAATTTCTTAAAACAAAAAGTGGATGATGAAATCGCATTTGAAGATGTAGTGGCATCATTAGATACCTTATTCAAAACGTCCCAAGTGAGCGGATAACCAATCAATCGGATAAACAAAGTAAGAGAGGTGTAAGTATTGAGTAAATTCAAGTTTTCAATGGAGAAAGTTTTGGATTGGCGTTCGGATACAGAAGAAACGAAGAAAAAAAATCTTGGAGATGCCGAGAGAGAAAAAGTTCAACAAGATTCTCTGCTAAAAGATATGATTCAAGAAAACATTAAGATAAAAAATGAAAGTTTAACCACAACTCGTATCGATATTTTACGTCGTCAAAACATGTATAAAGTGATGCTAGATGAAAGAATCATCCAGCAAAAAAACCAAGTGGAAATCGCAATAAAATCAGTTGAAACAGCTCGCTTAGAGTTAATGGAGGCCCACAAAGAAAAAAAGGTCATGGAAAAGTTGAAAGAAAAAGAATTCAACTTGTTAGCAAGTCAAGAAAAAAGTGAAGAACAAAAGCAATTGGATGAGATGGCTACTTTGAGTTATGGAAGAAGTTACTATTAAGTCGTGTCTAATTTAGTTGTAGAGTAATGGATAAATATACATAAAAAAACCAAATGAAAAGAGAAGGAAGGAGGAAGCCAGTTGGATCATCCGCTCATTCAATCATTAAAAGCGATGGATACTCATCCTGGGGATAAGAGTATAAAAAAAGAGCCTGTTTCTAAAGAGCAGTTTCAAACTCATTTATCTAAGGAAACTAAAAAGCAACTAGCAGAAAAAGAAACAAAGCTGACACCTAAAAAAAATGAAGAAAAAGACCAAAAAAATTTATCAGAAAAAGAAAAAGAAAAAGAATCAGTAATGGATGGTCTATTCTCAAGTTCCATTCTGACTGTTCAAAGCGGATTGTCTAAATCTTTAAAACTAAGCATACCTGAAGTGAAAGTAGAAATAATACAAGACATAACTAAGGGATACATAAAACCGACAGACGAGATTGCGATAGAAAAGGGACGGGAAGAAACCCTACCCGTTCAAAAACAAAATCAAAAACAAGTAATGGAACTGAACAAGCCGCCAATAGACCATACTGTAGAAAAAACCCCAACCCTTTCATTTGAAGAAGAAACAACTAATAAGATAAACGACAATAAGATAAACGACAATACGATAAACGAAAACAAAACAACTAGCACACAGACGAATCCAAACAGTTCTTTAGTAGCAACTGAGAGTGGAAAAGAAGCCTCCCTTCAACTAGTGGGAGAAGAAGGTGTTTCAAATAAAGGTACGGCTGAAGTAAATGCCACGAAAGAAGACTTAAATACCAAGGTGTTTGAAACCTTGACCAGCCCACGTTTATTAACAAAGGATTGGACTCAAGTCAAAAAGCCAATTGAAGCAGAAAAAGATGTTGAGATAGAACAGGTGCTATCTAGTGAGGCAAAGGATTCCAAGAAAACAGCCAATCAACTCGAAAGCGAGTCAGTTGTTATAAATAAGAATACCGCGATAGGAAATGAGAAAAGGGTATCAACAATCGGTGTTAATGAAAAAGAACAACTCATAGTCAAAAATGAGGACATGGACTCTAACGTTAAAATAGATACAGCAGTCGCTGTTCAAAAAAATACGAGTGAGCCCATTGTGACAAAGAGTAACAACCAAGACACCATAAGGCAAAAAGTCACATATGAAGTCAATCAACTTATTTCAAAAGAAATAGAGCAGGTTCAAACAAAAGGGCAATCCAGTGCTAAAGTGACACTTTCACCAGCGGGGATGGGGGATATTTCCATTTCTTTGGAATTAAAAGATCATGTGCTATCCACAAAAATCATTGTGGATAATATAAAAATCCAAGAACTACTAACTGGTGGTGTACCAAAATTATCTGATAATCTCAATCGACACGCCATCCAAATCGGCGAAGTAACCATTCAATTAGCGACGTCAGAACAAAATGACTCTCGTTTTGAGCAAAGACAACACAAAAAAGGGCAACAAACAAAAAGAAATATAACTAGGGGATCGTTTGCTGAAAGTGCGCCAATCAAAACAGCATCAGAAACAAATGGAAAAACAGGACGGTTGAGTATTTTAGTTTAGATAGATGAAGGAGGAAAGAAAAGGTGGATATTCCAAGTGATTTTCATATTGGTTCAGTGAAAAGCTTAGAACCAACTAAAAGTAAAGGCAATGAAATTACAACAGATGATTTTTTACAAATCATGGCCGCAACAATGAAAATGCCTGCTATGCCAGGTGGAAGTGAAGGTGGCGGTGGTAGTGGGGAAACAGACCAGCTAACCCAACTAGCGACATTTAATATGCTAGATCAACTATCTCAAATTTCGGAGAAAATGAATTCTAGTTTATTAATGAGTCAACAACAACAAGCCTTTAATTTGATGGGTAAAGAAGTAAAAGTGTTGGATGGAGAAGTTTTTGCAACGGGAGTGGTTGAAAAAGTCCGGTTTGATCAAGGATATGCAACCATTCAAGTCAATGGCAAAAATTTCTATTTGAATGATATTTTAGAAGCAAGCAATAAAGCATAAAGATAAGAACGTTTAACCAACAACTAAACAGATAGAGGCTAAAATGCCTAGAATCCGTAAAATGATTAAACGGATTAATTGAATGGAGGAAGCAACATGTTAAAATCTTTGTATTCAGGTGTTACTGGAATGAAAAATATCCAAACTAAAATGGACGTTATTTCGAATAATATTGCCAATGTTAATACGACTTCTTTTAAAACGGGTAGAGTTCGTTTTGAAGACATGATTAGTCAAACCAACGCTAGAGCTCAGACTGGAACAAATGCACAACAAGTAGGACTTGGCGTGCAAGTTGGCGCAATCGATACCGTTATGTCTGGTGGCTCATTGCAATCAACCGGTAGACCGTTGGACTTTGCGATTGAAAATGGCGATAATTCATTCTTTACTGTTAACGATGGCAAAGAAACTTTTTATACTCGTGATGGTGGTTTCTACCAAGATAATACCGGCAACTTGGTAACAAGTAGTGGGTTAAATATTATGGGATATGTCGCGGGAACGCCTGTTGCAAATGTGGGTGAGATCACAATGGATAAATTCGGTGCAACACCAAGTGCTATTGTTATCAAGCAGACTTTGCCTATTGATGGAAAAAACATCAGTTTACAAGATTACACCATCGATAAAGATGGTTACATTGTAGGAACATACAGCAATGAGAAATCTTATGTGTTAGGTCGTGTTGCTTTAACTAGTTTTTCAAATCCAGATGGACTAGAAAAACAAGGCGCGAACCTTTATGCGGAGTCAGCTAACTCAGGTGCTGCAGCGTTAGGTAACCCATCAGATCCAGGATATGGTTCTGTTCGTTCAGGATTTTTAGAAATGTCGAACGTCGATTTAGCCAATGAATTTACGGACATGATTGTGACAAGTAGAGCGTATCAAGCGAATTCAAGAAGCATTACCGTATCAGATACCATGCTAGAAGAATTGATTAACCTGAAGAGATAATCAATTAAAACTAATTTATCTCGAACAATTTTATTAGATTGTTCGAGTATCTGTTTTTTATTTACAGCAATAGAAATGAGGATAATAGATGATTGCTTTAACAGATATCTCAGGGAGAGAATTTTACTTAAATTGTGAATTAATCTATAGAATAGACCGTTCTTTCGATACAATTATCACTTTAACAGATGGAAAAAAACTGAGGGTTATAGAAAAAGAACCCGAAATTGTAGAAAAGGTAATTGCTTTTAAAAGAAAAATATATAACGGTTTTTCAGAGGGGGAACAATGAAAAAAAATATCGTACCAATAATCGGTTTTATCCTAGGGGTAGGTTTAATCGTCTGGTCCATTACTTCTTCGGGAAATATAAACAGTTTTCTAGACGCTCCGTCACTGATTATTACACTAGGTGGGTCATTTAGTGCCTTACTGATTAGTTACCCGTTAAAAACCTTGAAAAAAATTCCATCTGTTCTTAAAAACTTATTCATGAATCCTAACAAAGACTATGCAAAATTAATCGAAGTATTTTCTGATTATGCTAGAAAAGCTAGAAGCCAAGGCATTTTATCTATTGAGAGTGATTTAAAAGAGGAAGACAATGAATTAGTTGTTTCTGGTTTACAAATGGTTATCGATGGAATGGATCCAGAAAACATTCAAGAAATAATGGATATAAAAATAGATAATATTGAAAAGAGACACCGAGAAGGACAAGAGATTTTCTTTAAATGGGGAGAATTAGCTCCTGCTTTTGGGATGATTGGAACACTAATCGGACTAATTATTATGCTGGGTGAATTGGATGATCCAAGTGCTATTGGTGTAGGGATGGCAACAGCATTACTGACGACTCTTTATGGTAGTTTTATGGCTAATCTAGTGTTTTTACCGGTAGCCACTAACTTGAAATTGCAAACAGATAATGAAATGCAAATGTGTGAGATGATTATAGAGGGGATATTAGCGATTCAAGCAGGTCAAAATCCACGAATCATTGAGCAAAAATTAAAGAGTTATTTACCCGACGATCATCAAGAAGAGGTCTTAGAAAAATCTGGACAACTTCAGCGTGAGGAGCAGTAAAAATGGCGAGAAGAAAAAAAGCAGAACAGAAGGCCGAAAGTTCAGGTGGATGGATTGTAACCTATTCCGATTTGATGTCACTATTGCTGACTTTTTTTATCTTATTGTATTCGATGTCAAGTGTCAGTCAAGTGAAGTTTATGGAAGCTTCTCAATCGCTTCAAATGGCATTGAATGGAAAAAGTGGCGGCTCAACTATTTTAAATGAGACGACTTCAATTGTAAAAGAGCCACCAGCTTCTCCGACAGAAGAAGTCATCAATCCTGAAATAAAAGAATTATATGAAAAAGTAACCAATTATGTAGAAGAAAATGATATGACCTCGAAAGTATCGGTTGAAATGGACAAAGATGGCGTTTATGTTGATATTCAAGAGTCCGTTTTGTTTGATTCAGGGAGCGCAGATATTTCTGAACCCGGGAAAAACACCTTGCGTATATTAGCTGAGTTAGTGAATTCATTGAAAAATGACATAGTCGTAGAAGGCTACACGGATGATGTACCGATTAAAAATGCAAATTTTTCTAACAATTGGGAATTATCATCAGGCCGGGCCATATCAGTTTTACGCTATCTAAGTGAAAAAGAAGAGGTTGATCCTCATCGTTTATCGGCTAAAGGATATGGAGAATACAATCCAAATGTACCGAACAACACAGACGAGAATAGAGCGGTGAATAGAAGAGTAAATATGGTCATTGTTTACGATAGTCAGGAGGCAAAGCGATAAATGCAAAATAAATCATCTGAGAAAAAGAATGATGGTAATGAAAATAAAAAGAAAAAAAGATGGTTAGTTCCTATGATTATTATTGTTGTCACCTTAATTATTGGTGGCATCGTTAGTTTTGGTTTTACTTCAGGAAAAGCACAAGCTTTTGTTGAGAACTTAAAAGAAGAAAAAGAAGTAGAAATAACCGTGCCATTGGAAGAGTTTTTAATTAATTTAACTCCAGAAACAGGAAAAAAAGAACAGTTTTTAAAAATTGAATTATCAGTTTATAGCAGCGAGAAAGACTCACAAGAAGTGATTGATACTAAGATACCTCAAATCAGAAATGCCGTTATTAATGTATTAAGAAAACAAACGGCTGACACCGTTTTTGGAGAGGATCAAGAATTAATCGCTCTTAAGCAAGAATTGATTAGTCAGATAAATAAAGCACTGGGTAAACCTGTCATCAGTGACATATTTATTACGAATATTATCATGCAATAAAGAAAGTGAAAGGAAGCTGAAACATGGGATTGGGTGTAGGTTTAGGGTATGTGGTGAAAAGTATCTTTGCTTTAGTGGTGATTATTTTTATAGCCAACTATAGTCTGAAATATTTAAATACTTTTATGACAAAAAAAGGAAAAGCAATTCGTATTATTGAACGGACGTCAATCAATAAAAGCTCATCAATTTGTATCGTAGAAATAGCGGGTACGTATTATGTTATGAGCTTCACGGATACGCGTAATGAAATCCTTAGAGAATTGACAGAACTTGAAAAAGAAGCTGTTATCAAATCTCAAGAAATAGCTGAAAGTAACCAAGAATACCCTGATTTACTTAAGAGTAAACCTGTCCAAATAATGAAACAGCTTCAAACCCGGTACCAAAATTTTTATGAAAAGAGGAAATAAACTTGAAAAAAAAAGTGCTATTCAGTTTGTGCTTTGTCCTCTTTTTGGTTATCTTTAGTTTTCCACAAACTGTTTCAGCTGAGGGGCTCATTGATGGGTTGACTAATGCGATTGAAAACCAATCTGATGGAACATCAGATGTTGTTAAGTTATATGTGCTAATGGGTCTTCTTAGTTTGGCACCAACCTTTCTCATTTTAACAACGAGTTTCACACGAATTATTGTCGTTTTGTCCTTTGTAAGAAGTTCGTTAGGGACACAACAAAATCCGCCTAATTTAGTCTTAACAGGGATTGCTCTATTTTTGACATTTTTTATTATGCAGCCCATCTATTCCGAAGTATCAAATGAAGCATTAACACCTTACTTGAATGAAGACATATCCGGACAAGAAGCGTTTAAAAAAGCAGAAGTCCCGTTAAAAGAATTTATGTACAGACAAACAAGAGATGAAGATATCAAACTATTTTTAGATATTTCTGAAACCAAAAAACCAGAAGATTTAAACGAATTGCCTTTAACAATTGTGATTCCAGCCTTTGCTATCAGTGAATTGCGGACAGCTTTCAGTATCGGATTTTTAATTTTCATTCCTTTTTTAGTCATTGATATTGTTGTAGCGAGCATATTAATGTCGATGGGGATGTTTATGCTATCCCCAGTTATGATTTCGATGCCGTTTAAGCTTTTATTGTTCGTAATGGTTGACGGTTGGTATTTAGTCATCGAATCACTAGTTACAGGTTTTCAATAGGGGTGTAAAATGACAATAGTAAAAGTTTTAGATATTATCAGAGAAGCATTTATGACGATGATTGTTGTAGCTGGTCCAATATTGATCATTGCTCTTGTAGTGGGATTGTTGATTAGTATCTTACAAGCAACGACACAATTACAGGAACAGACGCTAAGTTTTGTTCCAAAAATTTTGGCTGTCGTGCTTTCGTTAATTGTTTTTGGTAACTTTATGTTAAATGCTTTGATTGGGTTTACCCAAAAAATATTCGAAATGATTGCAATGCTGTGATTGAGGAAATAACAGATCTTCAAATTCAAACAGCGCTATTGATTCTGATGAGAATATCAGCATTTTTCGTCATTAGTCCAGGATTTTCGATGAAAGGACTGCCAAACTTAGTTAAAATTGGCTTATCTGCTGGACTAACCATTGCAGCGTATCCAGTGACCGCAGCGTTAACATCAGAAGTATCGTTACAAATCTTTGCTCTATTAGCAATGAAAGAAGTCGTATTAGGTTTAGCTATCGGGTTTGTTACAAAATTAATTTTTGCTACTATTGAAATGGCTGGAAACTTTGTCGACTTTCAAGTTGGCTTTCAAATGGGAGCTGTATTTGACCCAGCTTTAGGCGTGAGTGCTTCTTATTATGGGAAAATCTATTACTGGCTGTCGATTTGTATCTTCTTTATCACTGATTTACATCACTTGGTATTAAAAACGGTGATAAAAACATTTCAGTACGTTCCGATAGAAAGCACGAATCTGGGAGGATTTGGTGTTGAAGGCATGGTGAAATTGTATGCGATCGTTTTTGAATCAGCTTTAAACTTGGCAGCACCGATGATTATTGTGGCACTGTTTACAGAGGTTGTATTAGGTTTGATTTCTCGAACTGTTCCTCAAATTAATGTTTTGATTTTAGGAATGCCTCTAAAAATTATATCCAGTTTCCTCTTTATTTTATTGTTATTGCCAACTTTATTAAACAATATTCAAACGACGTTGCCAATGATGATCAAATACATCAATGAATTTATCCAGTCGTTGCCGACAACGTGAGGTGAGAAAAGATGGCAGAAAAAGATGGCAAAACAGAAAAACCTAGTCCTAAGAAGATAAAAGATTCGAGAAAAAAAGGACAAATTGCAAAAAGCCAAGATTTAACTTCTGCTGTCACCTTTATTGTTTTTGTCGGATCTTCGGCGTTTTTAGGACCGTACATATTAAAGCAAGGATTTTTATACTTAAGGGCTTATTTTTCAGAGGGACTCATAGTAGGCGGTTTGGAAAATGATTTAGGCAATATCGGCATGAAGGCGATTGTATTTATTCTAGTATTGGCGGGACCTTTCTTAGCGATTGGGTTCGTTGCCTCACTTATTGCCAGTATGCTACAAACGGGTTTTCTTTTTTCTGCTGAAGCGATAAAGTTCGACATCAAGAAAATAAATCCAGTCAGTGGCTTTAAAAACATGTTTAGTAAAAAAACGATGTTTACCTTATTAAAAAATATTATGAAACTAGGATTAGTTTTTTTTATGGCCTACTTGATGATTTCGTCATCCATTAATCACCTTGTTAATGCAGGTAATATTGGCACGCGAAAGTTATTTTTTCTAGTTATGGAACTAGTGAAAAGTTTAGGTGTTCAATTAGGGATTGTTTTATTGGTGTTAGGTATCGCAGATTATATTTATCAAGTCTATGATTACCGTAACGGATTGAAAATGTCTAAACAAGATTTGAAAGATGAGTACAAGCAAAGTGAAGGAGACCCGCAAATTAAAGGCAAACGTAAGCAATTCCATAGACAAATGACTAGTGGGATGTTGGCAGATGTGGAAACAGCCACAGCAGTCATCACCAACCCCACTCATCTAGCTATTGCCATTCGTTATGACAAAAGTCAAGATGAAGTTCCAATCATTGTTGCTAAAGGAGCCGACTATCAAGCGGCTAAGATAAGAGAGCGGGCAAAAGAATCACAGGTTCCGATAATAGAAAATAAACCAGTCGCTAGAGCGATGTATCAATCAATCGAAGTGGGGCAACCTGTTCCAGTCGATATGTACCAAGCAATTGCTGAAATTTTGGCATTGGTTTATCAGATGGAAGAAATAAACAAGCATAAAATTTAAATGTGTTTTAAAGGATGAGGGGTCGAAGAAATGTTAACTGCTTTTATGGGGAAATTTGAAAAACTAACCAATTCATTGGATGTATTAATAGCCTTTTTTGTAGTAGCTATTTTAGGGATGATCATTATTCCATTACCACCTATCCTGTTGGATTTTATGTTAGTGGTCAACATTGCTTTATCCATTACTATTTTGCTGTTGACTCTTTTTTCTAAAAGCGTATTAGAATTTTCATCATTTCCAACCTTATTACTCATTACGACCATGTTCAGATTAGCGTTAAATATTTCTTCTACGCGTCTGATTTTGACAGTCGGTGAAGCGGGAGCAGTTATTGATACATTTGCTAATTTCGTAGCAGGAAACAATGTGGTAGTCGGGGCGGTTATCTTTATCATCATCGTCATCATTCAATTAATGGTCGTGACTAACGGTGCCAGCCGAGTTTCAGAAGTCTCCGCACGATTTACGTTAGATGCTATGCCAGGAAAACAAATGTCTATTGATGCCGATTTAAACTCTGGCTTAATCAATGAAGACACAGCTAAAAAACGACGGTCAGATTTAGAACGAGAAACACAATTCTTTGGCGCAATGGACGGAGCGAGTAAGTTTGTTAAGGGTGATGCCATAGCGGGTATTATCATTACGGTTATCAACTTGATTGGTGGAATTGTCATCCATACCGTTCAAAGCGATATGGGTGTTTTGGAAGCCTTGAACCAGTTTGGGAAACTAACCATTGGTGATGGCTTAGTCAGTCAGATTCCTTCTTTATTAATTTCTGTTGCGTCAGGGATATTGGTTACCCGTTCAGGAAGTAATACAGGCTTTGGTAGTGTAGTAGGAAAAGAATTATTTAGTTCACCGAAAGTGATGTTGATGTTATCGTCTATTTTGATTATGTTTGCCATTATTCCTGGTTTTCCGACAATCCCATTTTTATTATTAGGATTAGCAGCGGGTGTTAGCGGCTACTTGACAATGGAAAATGAAAAAAATCAACAAACCGAAGACCAAGAAGACGAAATAAAAAGTCAAGCGGCCTTACGTACGAGACAAGAAAGAACTGAAGAAGAATCCATCACTTCTTTTCAAGTGGACCCGATTTCAGTTGAGATTGGTTATGGGTTGATTCCAATTGCAGATGATGCGCAAGACAATAACTTGATGGACCACATTTCTAACATCCGCAAACAAAGTGCTCAAGAACTAGGGATTCTCCTTAGTCCAATCCGCATTCGAGATAATCTGCAACTAAAAGCAAATGATTACTTGATTAAAATCAAAGGAAACACAGTAGCCAAAGGAGAATTGTTCTTAGATAAATTCTTAATAGTTGATCCAGGCGAAACTGATTTTGATTTTGATGGCATTCCAACCAAAGAACCAGCTTTTGGCTTAGATGCGATGTGGGTAAACGAGTCGGATAAAGAAGCCGCAGACTTAAGAGGCTACACCGTCGTTGAACCATTAACAGTATTGGTTACACACTTGAAAGAAACACTCTACAAGTCAAGTTATGAATTGTTAGGCAGACAAGAAGTCAAACAATTATTAGAAGGCATTAAAGATAAATATGGGGTCGTTATTGATGAGTTAATTCCAGATATTTTGCGCCTTGGCGAAGTTCAAAAAGTCTTGCAAAACTTATTGAAAGAAAAGATCCCTATCAATGATTTAGTGACCATCTTAGAAACATTAGCAGACTATGGCAATACAACCAAAGAAGCAGAGTTGCTAACAGAACACGTGCGGCAATCATTGAATAGAACAGTCGTTAAACCTCACCTAGATGAAAATGGTACACTGCAAGTCGTTACGATCCTGCCAGACACAGAAGAAATGATTAGTCGCAGCATCCAAAAATCTTCTGCTGGATCGATTCCAGTCCTTCAACCAGATATGGTGACGAAATTATTTGATAGTATTACAGCGACCCATAATCAGTTGGTTATGAGAGGGACTCCGCATGTTTTATTGTCCTCACCTAAAATCAGACCGGCTATGAAAAACTTAATTTCATACAATTTTCCTGATTTAGCTGTCTTATCTTTAAATGAAGTTCCTAATGATGTGGTCATTGAGACCGTTGGAATGATTGAAAGCCAATAAACAGTCTATAAAAGAATCGCTCCATCAAATTTTCTGAATGAGGAGGAAAGCAGATGTATTATGAAAATAACCGAGAAAAAGAAATCATAAAATACCTGCCCTTAGTTGAAAAGGTGGTGAATGGGCTGACTATCAAACGCAGTGATTATGATCGAAGTGATTTATACAACATCGGTGTGATTGGTTTGATGGATGCTCTTGAAAAGTTTGATAAAACAAAAAAGGTGCCATTTGAAGGGTATGCTTACATCAGAATCAAAGGAACCATTATTGATGAAGTTAGAAAAACAGCACCTGTCTCGCGAACAAGACTGACCAGATTAAACGAGTATTACCGTGCGAAAGAAAAACTTGAAAAATCCATGATGCGAACACCGACAGAATTAGAAGTTTGTCAGGAATTAGACATCAATGAAAAGCAATTGTCTAAAATACACGAAACGGTTCATCAATTAGCGTCTGTATCTTTAGAAAAAACGATGTTTAGCGATGATGGCAATGAGAATGAACTGATCAATTTTTTAGAAGACAAACAAGTAATGGATACCCAAGAAGTATTAACCAATAAAGAACGCCAAGGATTGCTGACGGAGCATATCGGTCAGTTAGCTGAAAGAGAACAGATGATTTTGAATATGTACTATGTTGATGAATTATCATTGAAACAAATCGCGTACGTTTTTGATATATCCGTTCCACGCGTTTCACAAATTCATGGAAAAATAATAGTGAAACTAAGAGAGTCAATGAGGAGAGAATACGATGATTAGAAGTATCGATACGCTTAGCCGAAATTTTAATATCTTGCAAAAAAGACAAGAAAATATCAGTGCGAATGTTGCCAATATTAACACCGCAGGATATAAATCACAGGAATTAATCCAAAGTACGCTTGCTTCTAAGACAATGGTCAATCATCTAGGCGGACCTCAACTGGATCAGCAACAAAAACTAGGTGGGTTTACTTTCGGAAATCAACTGGATGAAGTCTACAAGAATTTTGAACCAGGTGCATTGAAAGGAACTTCTTCGCAAACAGATTTCGCTTTAAGTGGCAATGGATTTTTTACATTAGCTGGTGATGATGGCCAGACGTATTACACAAAAAATGGCCAATTTTTAGCAAACGAGAATGGCGAACTCGTTAATCAAGATGGGCACCGGGTGATGGGCAAAGATGCAAGTGGTCAACCAACACCTATCCAGATGAATGCAACGGACTTTTCAGTAGATAGTTCTGGCATGATTAATGGAACAGGTCTACAACTGATGTTAACAGAATTTGAAAACCCAGCAGCTTTAACGAGCATGGGTGGAACATTGTATACAGGACAAGGCGGAGCAGTGATGAATGGCGAGGGAACGGTTTATCAAGGAATGATTGAGACGTCAAATGTTAAAACGGTTGATGAAATCACCAATTTAATGCTTGTTTCCAGAGAATTTGGAGCTAATCAGAAAGCGTTAAGTGCAGCGGATGAAACCTTGAAAAAAGCCGTTAATGAAATTGGAAGAGTCTAGGAGGAATAAGAAGTGAGTATACCGTTAAGTATCAGTAAAAGTGGGTTAAATGCCATTCAAACATCGATGGATGCTTTATCAAATGATATAGCTAACGTCAATACAACAGGCTACAAATCAAAAAATATTCGCTTCAATGAGTTATTGAAAAATGATCTGAAAAGTGGAAATATTCTTTTATCAGATCAAACGCAAAATAGTGGCATCAATAGAGGCACAAAAAGTGCGTATACTACCATGAATCATACACAAGGCCCTCTTGTTTCGGATGCTAACCCGTATCATTTAGCGATTGAAGGAAATGGATTTTTTGGCGTAACGGATGCCAATAATCAATTTTATTTGACTCGTGATGGCGCTTTTCAATTAAATGGAGATAAATCGATTACAAATAGCAATGGCGATCGTTTAGCGATTGAAGCAGCTATTCCAGTTGAACAATGGCCTGAAGGGGACGTCAGTATCGATGAAAATGGCGATGTTCGCATTCAAACAGTCAATGAAAATACACTAGTCGGAAAAATTCCTTTATTTAATCCAGCCAACACAGACGCGTTGGTTTCAGTAGGTGAAAATAACTTTACATACAATGGAGATTTTTCTGAACAAGACGGCTCTATCCAACAGTATTACTTAGAGGGTTCAAACACTGATTTAGCTACAGCTATTACAGATATGATGCTAGCTCAACGGTCTTATTCTTTAAACATGAAAGTTGCACAAGGAACAGATGAAATGATGTCGGTCATCAACCAATTCAAACAATAGGCTGAGATAAACGGCTTTAATAGAATCAACTAAAATAATGGAATAAGCATAATAGTATTTTCTTATCACAATTCCCTTTTGGCAAATGCATTTATGATCGTAGGTTGACTCAAAAATGGGTCAGGAAAGAATTTGAGGATAGCATAGGTGATGAAACATGATTAAGTTGGAAAATGTAGAAAAAACCTATCCTAAAGGAGTAAAAGCACTCCGGGATATATCGGTAACGATTGAAGATGGAGAATTTGTTTATGTCATTGGAGCAAGCGGCTCTGGAAAATCTACTTTTGCAAAACTGCTTATCCGAGAAGAGAAAATGACTAAAGGGAAGATGATTGTTTGTGGATACGATTTAGCAAAAATAAAGAGTAAAGATATCCCTAAACTAAGACGCCAAATTGGAGTGGTTTTCCAAGATTATAAATTATTAGAAAATCGCACAGTCTTTGAGAATATTTCTTATGCGTTAGAAGTAATTGGAACAAATCAAGAAGAAATAAAATCTCGTGTAATGGAAGCGTTAATTCAAGTTGAACTTGAAGACAAGGCCGACCAAAAACCGACAGAATTATCAGGAGGCGAACAACAAAGAGTGGGAATTGCTCGTGCCATTGTTAATAAACCAAAAATTCTTATTGCAGATGAGCCAACCGGAAATTTAGATCCTAAGACTTCTCTAGAAATTATGCGGTTGTTTTATCGTATTAATCTAACCGGTACGACCATCATCATGGTTACTCATAATCGCACTATTGTTAACAAAGTACATAATCGTGTAATCGAAATTAAGAATGGTGCGCTTGTTGGGGATAAGTGTAAAAATAATGGGAGCTTGCAATACGACTATAGTTCAGGGGATTATATCCTTATTTGAAATTTGATTATATACCTAAATGATGCTGAGACAATAGTCTTGGCTTTTTTTGATATCGTGGATTGTAAGATTAAGCTATACAAATAAAAAAGCCATTCGTGATACACTCTAATTGTATTTCCAACCATAGAAAACAAGGAGTGATCACAAATGACCTATACCCATATTACCATGGATGAACTAGTGATGATAGAAGCTTATTACCATCAAGGTATTCCAGTTGCTAAAATAGCTGCTTACTTGAATCGTACTCGAACACCGATTAATAATGTTATCAGGTTCTTCAGAGCAGGACATACAGCTTTCGAGTATTACCTACGGTATAAGAAAAACAAGAAGCAGTGTGGACGCGAAAAAGTTGTTTTACCAGAAGAACAACATCTTTATATCAAGGAAAAAGTAGCTGAAGGCTGGACGCCTGATGTCATTATTGGCCGTAAAGAAATGACAATAGACTGTTCCGTACGAACACTTTATAGACAATTTAAAGAAAAAACATTCGATGAAGCTACCCTTCCAATGAAAGGGAAAAGAAAGCCTAACGGACATCAAGAACGTAGAGGTAGACAAGCTTATAAACGAAATATCTCTGAAAGAATAATAGATTATCCAACATTTAAAGAAGAATTTGGTCATATCGAAGGAGATACCGTTGTAGGTGTCCGCCACAAAAGTGCGGTCATTACTCTAGTAGAGATTTTATCGAAAGCTATCATTACCTTAAAGCCCAAAGGGCGTAAAGCCTGCGACATTGAGAGTGCTATGAATCAATGGTTCCAATCCATACCAAAAAAATTATTCAAATCAATTACTTTTGATTGCGGTAAGGAGTTCTCCAACTGGAAATCTTTGTGCAACCAGCATGATGTCGCTATCTACTTCGCTGACCCTGGAACGCCTTCACAACGAGCTTTAAACGAGAATTCTAATGGGCTTCTTCGAAAAGATGGATTGCCAAAAGAAATGGATTTCAACGAAGTTGATCAGGCTTTCGTATCGTCTGTTGCACACAAACGGAATATAATTCCAAGAAAGTCATTAAATTACCAAACACCGCTGGAAGTTTTTATGAGTTACATGGATGAAGATATTTTGTATAGCTTAATTTGACAAATCAGATATTAAAAGATTAGATTACCTGCATTTGCTATAAAGTTTCGATTGAAAGTGCCGATATAAAGAGAGATGGGAAAATAAGGAGAGGCATGGGATAGTATTGAGGAACGTTAAAAGATACATAGATACGCGATGGATACAGGTAACTTTATAAAAACTAAACTATTAAAAAAGAGGATTGAAAAAATGAAAATTAGGAAAGAAAAAAAAAATAAAGTAAAAAGCTTAAATACAAAAATATTAGCAGGATTTGCTATTATCGTATTATTCATTATATTTCTAAGTGCATACAATGCAATAGCTTTAAATAATATCAATAAATCAATGGAAAACGATATGAAAAAAGAATTGGAATTATTAATAAACGATCAGAATCTACTAACAGATGTGCATAGACGCACAAGTTTAATGCGCGGCTATATGTTGTATGAGGATGACAGTTACCGGATGCAATTCAATGAAGAAACCAAAAATAGTATTACATTAGAGAATACAGCTCTTAAATTAAGCGATTCAATGGAATTAAAAAAATTGATTAGTAAAAAAGTCTCTTGGGGTAAGTTAACGGACGAAGCTTTTGAAGCCTACGACAATGGGGATCCAGCTAAAGCCAAAGACATTATGGATACCCAAGCTGGAGTACTTGAAAAAGAGATGGAAACAGGCTTTTCTGATTTAGTAAGTCAAAGAGAAAAAGCGATTCAAGAACTAAGCGAAGAGATTGCGAATAAGGGTGAATCGATTAGGAATTTGGGTATAATTGTGGCGGTAGTAGTAACGTTATTGTCTGCAATTATTGCTTACATGACGTCAAAAAGTATTACAAAACCAATCAAACGGGTTATGAATCAGATGAAAGAAATTTCAGATGGCAATTTAGGTGTGGAACCATTAGCTATAACTACGAATGATGAAACGGGTCAATTATCTGAATCAATGAATACGATGCAAAAAGTATTAAAAGACATGATTTATAACCTTTCTACTGCTTCAGAAACATTGACAGCCAATAGTGAAGAGTTAACTCAATCAGCATTTGAAGTGAAATCTGGTTCAGAACAAGTTGCTACAACGATGCAAGAATTGGCTACTGGTTCTGAGACACAAGCTAACACAGCTAGCAGTTTATCCATTGTGATGGGTAATTTCACTAAAAAAGTTCAAGACACCAATAAGAGAGGCGAACAAATTAATAAGACTTCTCAACAAGTTTTAGAAATGACTAATCAAGGCGCTCAATTGATGGAATCGTCTACTCAACAAATGCAAAAAATTGATCGGATTGTGCAAGATACAGTTGAAAAAATGGGTACACTAGATAATCAAACAAAAGAAATATCTGATTTGGTTTCAATCATTCAGACCGTTGCAGATCAGACAAATCTTTTAGCTTTAAATGCGGCAATCGAAGCAGCAAGAGCTGGCGAACACGGCAGAGGATTTGCTGTTGTGGCAGACGAAGTTAGAAAATTAGCAGAACAAGTTGCGGTCTCCATTGCTGATATTACTGGTTTTGTAAATATGATTCAATCAGAATCAAAAGTGGTAACCGACTCCTTACAAATAGGATATGCAGAAGTTGAAGAAGGAACTGCTCAAATTAAAACGACGGGACAAACTTTCTCTAAAATAAGCAAATCAGTGACAAGTATGGTTGGTGAAATCCAACAGGTATCTGATAACTTAGAAAGCATAGTCTTTAATGCTGAAATTATGGGAAGTTCAATTGAAGAGATTGCAGCCGTTTCCGAAGAGTCAGCTGCTGGAATAGAAGAAACTTCAGCTGCGACACAACAAATTAGCAGTTCGATGGAAGAAGTGTCTGGAAACTCTGAACACTTGGCCACATTAGCAGAAGATCTAAGTCAAATGGTTAACCAATTCAAGTTATAAAAATAAAAAAATCAACCAGTTACCTGAGATTAGTGGTTTATCTCAGGTAACTGGTTGTTTTTTTTTTGGATAAGCAGAGGACTTTGTGACATGATACAATAAAAGCATTAAGGATAATAGAAAAATTCAAGATGCATTCTAAACTAAGAAAGAAGGCCTAAGAACGATGAACGAAAAACAACTTTGGGAAAAATTTATAAAAAAACAGCCAGAATATGAAAAAGAAAAATATGTAGCTTGGCAATACGGTGTCGTACCTGACGAGCTAGCTGATTTAACCATGCGAGAAATAAAAACAGCGACTTCATCTGCTTATGATTTATATCTTTTGGAAGGAGAAGCCTTACCTAAAACAGGCGAATGGAATATTATATTAGACAGTAAGGATCAAGCGATTTGTATTACGCGTACCACAAATGTTTCAATTGTACCTTATGATGAAGTAACGAGTGAGCATGCCTTTAAAGAGGGAGAAGGCGACCGGTCGTTAGCATATTGGAGAACAGTACACAAAGACTTCTACTCAAAAGAATACAAAGAAAATAATTTGGAATTCAACGAAACGATACCCGTTGTCTGCGAAGAATTTGAGTTAATGTATAAATAGATTCTAGTAAGAAGAAAGAATGTCATTAAGCAGCTGACGAAAAGTTGAACGATTTTCTTCTGTGAAAGGTTTAGGTCCTTTAGTTCGCTTTCCACTTTTTCGAACCATGGCACTTAAGTAGCGATCTTGCAATAATTGATCAATGTTATCTGTAGTGTATCTATATCCATTATGGTGTATAACGATGGCTCCTTTGGCCAAGACCAATGAAGCTAATCCGTAATCTTGAGTAACCAATAAATCATTTTTATTGATCAAACGCATAATACGATAATCAGCAGCTTCAGCGCTATTATCTACGTAAATGGTTTCAACACCTTTTGGCTGTTCAACTGTTGAAAAATGAGAAATACTTGTTACTAGAGTGATGGGTAATTTTTTTGCCGTTCCTTCCGAGATAATAATATCTTTTACGGGGCAAGCATCGGCATCGATGTAGATAGTCATTTTTTGTTTTGCTTCCATTGTACACACTCCTTTCATTCGATAAAAACTCTTGTTCATTAAAAGACAGTTTAATTATATTCTACAAGAAATGAGTGTTAGGTGCAAAAAAGCGAGGGATAGAAATCGATCAAGATAAAAAAGTTATCCCCAACAAATTGGTTATTTGTTGGGGATAACTTTTTTTAGATAAGCTTAAATTATTCTGCTTTTTCGCCGATAACTTCTGGCTCAGCTGCTTCATCAGTTGTTTCTTCTTCTTCTTCAAGAGCAGTAGGTTGTGCTACGATAACAACTGTTTCATCCTGTTCATCGAACACAGTAACTGATTTGTCTATTTTTATGTCTCCAACAGTCAGAGAATCACCAATTGTTAATGTGCTAACGTCAAGAGTAAATTCAGTAGGAATATTTTCAGGAGTTGTTTCAATTTCTAATTCGTTTAGAGTTTGTGAAACCATACCTAATTTAACATTTTCAGTACCTTTAAGAACGATTGGAACAGTAACGGTTAATTTTTGTCCTTTTTCAATCGCTTGAAGTTCTACGTCCAAGATTTGAACTTTTATAGCAGAGCTTTGGTAATGTTTGATGATAACTTGTTTAGGTTTTTCGCCCTCAACAACAACCTCAAAAATACCATTTTTTCCTAATTTTTTTAATACTTCAATAAAATCTTTTTCGTTAAGTAAGATTGAAGTAGCCTCTTCACCTTTGTTGTATACAACAGCTGGAATGTTATGTTCTTTTCTATACCTCTTAGCTGAAGCTGTTCCAATTTCTGATCTTAATTCTGCATTTACTTTCATGAATTTTTCCCCTTTCGTATTAGCTTAGTCAAGTTACTTCACACAATTTATCTGTATCTAAAAAAGAAAAAAACGAGAACTGAGCTTTGAAATCACGTTCACTACACATTATACCAGATATTTGCGTATCAACCTAATGAAAATTTTTTCATTTTATTTCATTCAACGGATTGCTCTCAATAATTAGCGCTATACCGATGCCTCCACCGACACACAAAGAAGCAAGTCCATAACGAGTTTTATTGTTTAAAAGCTCATGGATGAGACTTACTACGATTCTAGACCCTGAGGCCCCAATAGGATGACCGAGTGCAATAGCCCCGCCGTTTGCATTAACGTTAGCCATAGTTAAATTTAAATCTCTAGCAACAGCGACACTTTGAGCAGCAAAAGCTTCATTTAATTCAATGGAATCCATTTTTTCAAGCGTTAGATTGGTTTTCTTTAAAACTTTTTTTATGGCATGGTAAGGGGCATATCCCATAATAGCAGGATCAATACCGACTTCTGCATAACCTTTGATAGTCGCTAGATAGGGGAGTTCTAATTGTTCAGCTAATGATTTTTTCATTAAGACAAGAGCGGCTGCGCCATCATTAATTCCGGATGAATTTCCAGCAGTGACGGATCCGTTTTCTTTAAAAGCGGGCTTTAGCTTTGTTAAACTATCTAGAGTGGTAGTTTCACGAATAAATTCATCATCACTAAATAGTTGCTCTTTTCCTTTAATTGGAACAGGTATAATTTCTTTTATAAATTTACCATCTTTTTGGGCGGTAGCAGCTCTTTTTTGTGATTGCAATGCAAATTGATCTTGTTCGGTTCTAGAAATGCTGTACTGTTCGGCGACTTTTTCAGCAGTTAGTCCCATAGGTAATTGGCTGAAAGCATCTGAAAGACCATCATGCATAACGCTATCTATCAAACGGTCATCGCCAGCTTTTTTGCCCCAGCGGTGTGTGTTTAAAAGATAAGGAGCCTGAGACATGTTTTCGGTACCCCCAACAACGATAACGTCAGCATCCCCTAATTGGATGGCCTGACTTCCTAGAATAATGGCTTTTAATCCAGAACCACAGACTTCGTTAACTGTCATGCCAGGAGTGACATAAGGGATACCAGAATGAACCGCAATTTGGCGCGCTGGATTTTGGCCGGAACCTGCCTGTAAGACATTGCCAAAAATAACCTGGTCAACGTTATCTGGAGTAATAGAGGCTCTTTTGATAGCTTCTTTTGTAACAATCATTCCTAATTCGACAGCGGATACATTTTTTAAACTGCCTCCGAACTTTCCAATTGGCGTTCTTGCGGCACTAACGATAACGACTTCTTCCAATAGATACCTCTCCTTTATTTACTGTAATCTGATCATTTAGTCTTTAAATGACTACGAACTACCTTTATTGTACGATATTCTCCTCAATATGACACTTTAAGTTTTTATAAAACATTTTGAGTTAAAAAAATGGCTAGAATATTAAGCTTATCTTTAATTTAACGCTAACTTCTTGTTTTTTAAACTATTGTGTACTATTCTTTAATTGAGCTACTAAGTTTAACAGGTGTAATGTGTCTATTGGTATAGTATTCATGCGCTGGATTTTTTATTCATGATAAAGGATTATTGGAGGAGATTTTTTTGGAAATAGGAATCGATAAAATTGGGTTTTATGCCCCAGATTTATATATGGATATGCGTGAATTAGCTGTTGCCAGAGGAATAGAACCAGATAAGTTTACTATTGGTATTGGACAAGAAAAGATGGCGATTGCGCCTATTACTCAAGATACGGTAACATTGGCAGCAAATGCTGCATTGAATTTATTAGATGAAAAAGATAAAGAAGCGATTGACCTAGTTATTTTTGGAACTGAGACAGGGATAGATCAATCAAAATCTGCTGCTGTTTATGTTCACGAATTACTTGGATTAGATCCAGTTGCTCGCTCCTTTGAAATCAAACAAGCTTGTTATGGCGCAACAGCAGGTATACAAATGGCAAAAGGTCATGTTGCATTAAATCCAGACAGCAAAGTTCTAGTACTGGCTTCAGATATTGCTAAGTATGGTCTGAATTCTCCAGGAGAATCGACTCAAGGAGCCGGGGCAGTTGCACTAGTTATTAGCGCGAACCCAAAAATAATGGTTTTAGAAAATAACAGCGCCTATCTTACATCGGACATTATGGATTTTTGGCGTCCAACTTACTCAGATATGGCTTTTGTTGATGGGAAATTTTCAAATGAACAATACATTTTATTTTTTGAAACAGTTTGGAAACAATATAAAGCTAAGAGTGGTTTAGGATTTAAAGACTTTGAAGCTCTTTGTTTCCATGTGCCCTATACTAAAATGGGACTTAAAGCCTTGAAACCTGTTCTAGAAGAAGAAGGAACAACTGAAGACCAAAAAAGAATGTTAGAAAATTATCAAAAAAGTATTCAGTATAATAAAATAGTAGGTAATATTTATACAGGTTCTTTATACTTAAGCTTGCTTTCTCTTTTAGAACAAAAAGAAGAGTTAAAAGAAGGTTCAAGAATTGGCTTGTTTAGTTATGGTTCAGGAGCAGTGGGAGAATTTTTCACTGGCATTATGCAGCCTGGCTATCAAACTCAATTAAACACTATCCAAAATACAGATAGGTTGTCATCAAGAAGAAAAATTAGCGTAGAAGAATACGAATCTATCTTTAAACAAGAGTTGCCAGTTGATGGATCAACTATTGAATTGGATATAGAAAAAGATTCGGCAGCAATTTGTTTAGCAGGGATGTCTGAGAATAAAAGACAGTACATCAACAAACGGACGTATGGTTCAAATTAATCAATCTTTCTACATAAAAAGGGAGTGAGACAATTGTCTCGCTCCCTTTTTTGATTAGTTAAGCTTTTTAAGGCACTGGATTTCCAGCAGATCGATAAAGTTCATACCATTCTTCACGTGTTAACTGAATATCAGATGCTAGTGCGTACTCGTTCAAACGATTAGGTGTCATTGTTCCAACAATGGTCTGAATATGAGCAGGATGACGTAAAATCCAAGCAATTGCAGCACCAGAAGAATCAAGGCCATATTTTTCACCGATTTCTTTTAGCTTAGCATTTATATCAGGGAAATTTGGATGATCAATGAAAACTTCTCCACCAGCTTTAATAGGTGACCATGCTTGAATAGTCATTTTGTTAAGGCGGCTGTAATCAAGAACACTGCCATCATGGTTGATGCTGTTGTTGTGTTTTGTATTCACGGTTATACCAGCATCAATCATGCCAGTATGCATAACACTTAATTGCAATTGATTGACAATTAATTCTTGTTCAACGGTTTGTTTCAATAATTCAATTTGCATGGGGTTGTGGTTGCTTACTCCAAAATGACGAACTTTTCCATTTTTTTCTAAAATATTAAAAGCTTCTGCTACTTCTTCTGGTTCAGCTAATGCATCAGGACGATGCAATAAGAGAACATCAAGGTAATCTGTTTTTAAGCGACTTAAACTTTCATCAACGGAATGAAGAATGTGCTCTTTTGAAAAATCATAGAAACCTTTTCGTATCGCTGTCTTGCTTTGGATAATAACTTTTTCTCGAGCAGCAGATTTTAAGTCAATCGCTTTGGAAAAGACTTCTTCTGATTTACCACCACCATAGATATCGGCGTGATCAAAAAAATTCACGCCTAAGTCCAATGCATTATCGACAACAGCTGTTGCTTCTTTTGCTGACAGACCAGCCATAGTCATACAGCCTAAACCAATATTCGAAACCATTAAATCACTTGTTCCTAATGCTATTTTTTTCATTTGCTCATTCTCCTTTTGCTTTTTTATCCATTCAATGAATGGGACACACCATACAGTATTGTAACATGTAAACGGAAACAGGTAAAATAGATGAACGACCCAACATTGTGCGATACCGAGCAAGGAATGGTGATAAAAAGATATTAATAGTTAATATATTTGTAGGTATAAGTATTTATAAGAATTAATTCAGTGAAAATAAAGTAAATTATTCACAAAATGATTGACACAAATTTTTTTTGGGATTATAGTAGTTACTGAAGGTAGCTACTAATCAATCAAAGACACTCATGTGATTAATTTCACCTTGAAGGGAGGAATAAAATGAATCGAGTAATAGCCATTATGAAAGAGTATCAATTTTCAGAATATGAAACATTGGTTTACATTGCATTACTGAAAAAAAGCGGCCAAACAGGTTATGAAGTGAGTAAAAATTCAAGTGTTCCCCGTTCGAAAGTATACAATACCTTAAATGTTTTATTAAAAAAAGGGTTAGTTATTTGTAGCAATACAGATCCAGTATTGTATATGGCTCAGCCGGTTGCCAGGGTAATAGAACAATTAAAGAGAAAAACACAAGATGATTTCAATGAAATCGAAAATAATTTAGGGAATATTGAAGAGTCAGAAATGACTGAAACATTATGGAACTTTTCAGATTATAACCAAGTTATTGAAAAAGTGAACGAGTTAATTGAAAGCTCTCAAAAAGATCTTTATTTACAAGTTTGGGAAGAAGACTTAACTAAGGAAATGATTGGATTATTAACCAAAGCAGAAAAGCGGTTAGAAAATTTCATCGTTATTTTATTTAGTCAAGAACAGCGTTATGAGTTACCATTTGCTCGGTTTTACAAACATGGGTTCGAAGAAGATAAATTGAAAGATTATGGAAGTCGCTGGATTAGCATAGTGGCAGATTCAAAAGAGGTTGTCTACGGCACATTACCGAATGACCAGCCAGATGTCATTTGGACACGCAATCATTCGATGGTGAAATTAGCCAAAGAATACATTATTCATGATGCTTATAATTTACGCATGATCAAGCAGTTGGAAGACCCAGCTAAACAAGTATTTGGAAAAGATTTAATGGATGTTAGAAATATTTATAAAAACTAAAATTATTGGAGGAAACTAGAATGACTACGGTATTATTAACGTTAATTGTAATTGTGAACTTATTTTTTGTACTATCTTTTGTGAAGGATCTAACAAAACACAAGAATGACATTATGAGTGAACCAGCTAGCACGCTAGCATTACCCTTTACTTCATTCTTTACATTTTTACTTTCCACTTTTGGCGTATCAGATTTCGCTATTGGAACAGTATTGTATCGAAAGTTGAAATGGGTGCCTTTAAAGAAACTACCAGGAACATTAAATGCACAATGTGTTATTCCAGTAGCAGCAATGGCTCTCTTATATATCACATCAATTGATGTTGGACTTAAAACATTAGCTGTTTGTATTATCAGTCAAGTTATTGGAGCGTATGTAGGACCACGTTTTGTTGTGAAATTACCAGAAAAAACAATCAAACAATTTATTTCAATCGGTTTAACCGTTGCAGCAGTGTTAATTTTAGCTGGGAAATTCAATGTGATTCCTTCTAACGGAACAGCAACAGAGTTATATGGTCTAAAATTAGTAACAGCCGGCGTTTTATTATTTGCTTATGGTGCATTAAACAATATTGGTATTGGTTCATATGCGCTAACAATGGCTACGGTTTATGCTTTAGGTATGAATCCAGCAGTAGCTTTCCCCATTATGATGGGAGCAGCCACATTCTCAGTTCCTATTGGAAGTATGCAATTCGTTAAATTTGGTCAGTATAGCCGTAAGATCACGTTATTTACCTCTACATTTGGGGTACTAGGTGTCTTAACAGCCGTTTACTTTGTTAAATCTCTAAATACTGGTATGCTACAATGGTTGGTTATTGTGATTTTACTTTACACAGCTGTTAGCATGGTTTTAGAGTTGCGTAAATCTAAAATGAACTTGGCAAACGAAATCAATTAAGAAGACAAAGTAAGCTAGAATGTAGATGAATCGAAATAGTAAGTTGAGTGATAAATAAAGTAAAGTACACAGAGGAGAGGAAAAAATGATTGTATTAACTAAAGAAGATATGCAAAAAGCTTTTTCAATGAAAGAGGCTATTCAAGCAGATAAAGAGGCATTGCGTCTTTTTTCTGAAGGGAAAAGTACCGTTCCGTTGCGTACGAATATTGATGTTCCTGAACATGGTGGCCAGAGTTTGTATATGCCTGCTTATGTTGCTGGAGATAACCAGGCTTTAGGTGTGAAAATCGTGTCTATTTATCCTGGAAATATTGGAAAAAATTTACCAAGCGTTCCAGCAACGATGGTTATGTTGAATGCTGAAACGGGAATAGTAGAAGCTATGATGGATGGAACTTACTTAACACAATTGCGTACAGGAGCTGTTCAAGGAGCCGCAACAGATATTTTAGCTCGAAAAGATGCTAAAATTGCTGCTTTATTCGGAACAGGTGGCCAAGCTGTTTCTCAATTGGAAGCGATGTTGACTGTTCGTTCACTAGAAGAAGTTAGAATAGTTGATATAGATAAAGAACGATGCCAACAATTTGTTAAAGAAATGGCAGAAAAATTTGCTCATTTTGGGACAAAATTAATTGCTGTAGATTCTGCAGAAGAGGCTGTAAAAGGAGCAGATATCATCACGTCTGTAACCACTTCTAAACGTGCAACATTTGCTGGAGAATTTGTTAAAAATGGCGCTCATATCAATGGTGTAGGAGCTTATACTCCTGAAATGCATGAGCTTCCTAGTGAAATTATCGTACGAGCAGATAAAGTTATTTTTGACACAACGCAAGGGGTATTGGCAGAAGCGGGCGATATCATTACACCTTTAAAAGAAGGATTGGTTGAAAGAAGTCATTATCAAGGAGATCTTGGAGAAGTGATGCTAGGGAAAATTTCAGGTCGTGAAAGCGATGAAGAAATTACAGTCTTCAAAACAGTTGGCACGGCTGTGTTAGACGTGGTTACTGCTGAAAAAATTCTTATAAAAGCCAAAGAACTTGGAGTTGGAACAGAAATCACATTATAAAAATAAAGAAAGTTAGTCTGATAAATAAAAAAAGCCAGCCATTGAAATTTTTCAATGGCTGGTTTCTTTCAATTTAACAACACAACTATTTTTTTATTCTTTACTAACTTTATCCTGATTTGTACCAGGTGACATGGGTATACTTGGATTCTCAATAGGATGATCCCCAGCAAATGTCCCGTCTGAGTCTTTAATTGGAATACCATCAACCGTTAACTTTTTATTTTTATTTGAAGCAGGAATATCAGCATGAGCAGCTGAATATTCACCAATAATCGGAATAGAATCTATATCATCATCTGTGGAATCACCGCTAGAATTAAATGCATCACTTGTATTTATTGGTTCTTCAACTAAAATAACATATCCGCCATTTTCGATAGCTTTATTGTAGCGTTCGGTGATAACCGGGCTCAAATGGTATTTTCCAAGCGGATTTTCTAAATCACCATCAGTAAAGACATCTCTAGTGCGGTCCCAAATAGACTGGTGGCGTGCTTGAGTTATTGGATCAACATCAGCAATGGTTAAACTTTCGATTCGTCCTTTATTTTCTTTATACGTGACAACAGTAATATCATCTGCTTCATATCCCTCTAATAGTAAATGTTCCACTTCGGCTGCAGCTTCTTCAACTGACTGATAAGCATTTCTGAAAATTTTTGACATATCTATTCCTCCTATTAGCTTAATGTTGTTCATATAAATATCCTATCAAATAATGAAAAGGTTTCCAAATATAAACGCTTATTACAAGAAAAAGTAACGAACAGATTTATTAAAAAAAGACGTATCATTAGACAACTTTAGCTCTTTTAATTATGATTATTACAAAGTGGTAATCACTTTAATACGATTGTGGGAGGAAAAGAAACATGACAAAAACGAATACCGAAGTACAAACGGCACTGAATAACTTGGTGGCAGCTCATAGCGTCTTTACTACAAAATTATATCAGCATCATTTTTACGTACAAGGCAGTCACTTCTTTACACTACATGAAAAATTTGAAGAGTTATACAATGAAACCACAGAAAAATTTGATGAGTTAGCTGAACGATTACTTGCAATTGGAGGCAAACCTTATTCAACATTACAAGAATTTTTAGATCATTCTTCTATTAAAGAAAAACCTTATACAGGCAAAGTTTCTGCTATGGATATGGTAACCTCAATAGTAATGGATTTTCGTATTATGAGAGATGAATTAGCTAAAGCCATCACGTTAACTGGCGAAGCAGGCGATAATGTGACACAAGATGTATTGATTGGTTACAAAACGGCAGTAGATAAACACATCTGGATGTTGCAAGCTTTCCTTGGAAAAGATCCACTAGAAGGCGAATAATACGTCACTTTATAAAAAAGCATCAGAACTTTTCTGGTGTTTTTTTGTAGAAAAAGACTTCTTATAAATAATCCAGAACTAATAGTGGCAGATGAACCAATGGTTAAGCTAGATACAAAGTGCGCTAAAGAAGTAGTGAAATTAAGTGCTCAAGAAGTGAAATCTAGAAGCAAAGCCGTTATTATGAGTGCTCATGCTGAACTATTAGGATGGTGTGTATAAAATTGAAGACGGTGTACTTTATTAAAAAGGGTACGGTTCTTCTTTAGATGGACAATTCGGATGAAAAATAACTCGGATTTGTCCATTTTCACCCTGCTTTCGTGTTGAAAAAGGTTAGTGGAAACTACTCGTTAATAGCAATAGGTGGAGTGGAAACCATTGCTGCTAAAGGACGTTCTTTTATCATTAATCAAAAAGCATCCGGTTTACTCAAAAAAGAGTAAATCAGATGCTTTTTTTAATTAGTGAACATATCTTTTCCAACAAGATTTTCAAATAAGTCATAAATGGGTTTATTTACCTTTTTTAAAGAGACTGGTCGGTGGTTACTATTTAAAAAGCAATGCTTGCTTTCTCCATAAGCTCTTAGTTCGCCTGATACTTTATCGATTACTCGATATGAAAGGGTTAATTTAATCCCATTGAAAAACTCGACAGCAGGAATGATATAAACGGTTTGATTATAATAAACCATTGATTTGTACTCACAATTGATAGCTAAAACAGGAATAATAATTCCCGATTCTTCCATTTGATCATAGCCAAATCCGACTGAATCTAATAAATCTGTCCGAGCTTCTTCAAACCAGCGAATATAATTAGAGTGATGAATAATGCCCATTTGATCGGTTTCATAGTATTGAGCTTTGTGTTCATAAAGCTTTAATTCATTGTTCATAAAAAACCCCTCACTTTACCTGATTAAAAAAAGTGCCCATCATAAAATGATAGGCTGGATAAGCGATAAGTCAAACTTTTGAAAGTGTCAATAAATCTGGCTTCAATGCTTGATTTGGAGTAGATGATAAGTAATCGTACAGCGAACCGGTATAGATTGATTCAAAAATAGGCAATGCTTCTAAATCTTGTGGTGTAATAAAATGAATTTCTTTTTGAAAATCATAAATCGCACTATCGGATAACAACTGAGCAACGAATTGAGAGCAAAAAAAGGTATCGTCTCGTTTATAATCAATATTAAGAGCAAGTGTCACTAATCCAATTAAATTATAATGATACATATTCTTTGTTTGTTCATAATATTGTATTAAATTAGTTAACAACGTAAATTGTTCTGGAGTCACATCACAGGAAAGAATATTGCATTGTGCACGGATAAAGTATTCTCTAGTTAAGTCTTCCTGGATAAAACCGGCAATAAAAGGATTGTTAGGCCTCTTTCTGCCAAAACTATACATATCTACCAGTGTAGAATCAAGAGCGATGGAAGCATGGTTGTATTCAGCTTTAGTATAAAACTTGATGGTTTTAGAAAGAATTGTATTTGTATCGGTTAAAACGAGATATATTTTCATGAAACTACCTTCTTTTTATAAATTAGTCAAGCTATGTTATACCTGTTTCTTTGAATAGTAAGAGTTTAAATGAGAGCGATATTAAAATAACATCATGGATAATAAAAACTATAATGACTTTCTAAGTATACACTATCCATATGTTTTTACTAGACTTCTTTAGTAAAAGACTAAAAGAAGTGAAAAGAATGTTACAAAGCTAATCTTTATGCACATTAAATGCATAAAGATTAGTGTAGCTAAGTGTTTTTATTTGCTAAAATATATAAAAGGCTATAACATATTGGTTAGAACATACTGTTTTAATGCGAGCACCCTTTAAATGTTTTTTTGAAAGGAAGATTAGGAATGAATAATAAGAAAGTAATACCCATTGTGAGTGCTGTAGATGATCATTACGCTCCGTACCTTAGTGTTATGATGATGACCTTGTTAAAGCATTTAGCTGATGATGTTGCCATCGCTTTTTATATCATTGATGATCATATTTCCAAAGCAAGCAAAGAAAAATTGAATCAAGTTGTTTCTAATCAATCATCTGTAATCCATTATTTGGAAGTTAACTCTGATTTATATGCAGATGTGTTAGAGAGTGATCATATTACTCAAACAGCTTATTACCGCATATCATTGCCAGACTTATTATCAGACAAACATTATGAAAAGGTACTGTATATTGATTGTGATGTGCTAGTGCTAGAGGATGTTTCTAAACTATACGATACCGATATTGGTGAAAATATTATTGGTGCTGTTATTGATCCAGGTCAAGCTCTTGTGTTAGAAAGATTGGGCATCGACACAGACGATTATTATTTTAACTCTGGTTTAATGCTCATTGATTTAAATAATTGGCGAAAAGCTGGCATAACTAAAAAAACGCTTACTTTTTTACAAGAAGAAGAGGATAAAATTATCTACCATGATCAAGATGCGCTTAACGCTATTCTTTATGAAAAGTGGTTTCAATTGCATCCTAAATGGAATGTGCAAACATCCTTACTATTTGAAAGACATCAACCGCCAACTGCAGAGTATAAAAAACTGTATAAAGAAGCTATCCAACATCCCTCGATTGTTCACTTTACTGGTCATGACAAACCTTGGAACTCAGATGAATACCACCCATACACTCAAATATACTTAAAAGAATTAGCCAAATCACCTTTTCAACAAAGAGAAGTAGAATCTCAACAATAATTTCTCTATGTTACTAACGAACACAACTAGCGAACATGCACTCTTTTGAGAGCTTAAAAAAGACCCTGTTTTCTAGGTCTTATTTAAGCTACGAAAAAATAGGATATGAAAAAATGAAAATAGTTTGATTTGATAGAGGAGGAACTACCATGCTTGAGTCTAAAAACATCACAATCGTTTCATCTAGTAATGAGGATTTTGTCCCTCATCTGACAACGCTGTTTCTTTCTTTATTAGTAAGCAAAAATGCGGATACTCAATTAAATTTTTATGTAATCGATGACAATATCTCATTGAACTCAAAATTATTGTTGAATCGTACTGTTAACCGACACAAAGCACGTATTAGTTATTTATCGATTGATGAATCTGAATTTGAAAATGTAGTTGAGAGTGAAAGGATTCCGAGGACTGCTTATTATAGGATTTCCATTCCAAATCTTTTAACTACTATAGATCGTGCGATTTACCTTGATTGCGATATGATTTGTTTGGAAAACATTCAAAACATATGGGAATTAGATTTAGGAGATAACTTACTAGCTGCAGTCGAAGATGCAGGCTTTCATGATCGTTTGAACGTAATGGGAGTAAACTGTCAATCAGATAGATACTTTAATTCAGGCATGATGGTTATGGATTTGAAGAAGTGGCGTGAAGAAAAAATTACAGAACAAGCTTTCGAATTTATAGAGGCTTATCCGCATTTGTTGAAATTTCATGACCAGGATACCTTAAATGCCATTTTACATGATCGCTGGTTAGGATTGCATCCTCGTTGGAATGCTCAAACGTATTTAATGTTAGATGAAAAACAACATCCAACGGAAATAGGCAGAATGAAATGGGAGAAAGCAAGACAAAACCCAGCGATTGTCCATTTTTGTGGACATGAAAAGCCTTGGCATGAAGATTCTATCCATCCTTACAGAGAAGATTATTTTGGTTTAAGAAATAAAACAGCTTTTCCGTTAGCAAGGCTAGAAAAGGCTCGCGAAAAGTAAGAGGATGAGGATATAAAACGCTGATTACTAGAACAAATAAGGGTGTAAGAAATAGCAGCGCACAACACTCACGCGCTTTTCTGTCGAATTAATGTTCTTAGGAATGTCTTCTAAAATGGTTAGTGAATAAAAACGGTTTTGAGACATTTTCTGTCCCGAAACCGTTTTTATTCATTGCTTAAAGACTAAATAGATTAGTTTATTTAACGATTGCTTTTTTTAAAAAAGCAGAAGGGGACTGGCCATAATGTTTTTTAAAGAGCTTGCTAAAGTAGAGAGCATCGTTATAGCCAATTAACTTTGAAATTTCTTTGATAGTAATGCCTGTTTGGGTAGCTAGCAAAAGTTTAGCTTGCTCTAGTCTAATTTTAATCAAATAATTAATCGGCGAATCGCCTGTTTCTTCCTTAAAAATTCGGGACAGATTGGTTGGGCTGAGATAATAGTTGCGCGCAAGATCGTTTAGCGTAATATCTTCTATATAATGAGCTTCAAGATAGTGAATGATGTCATTGGCCGTTTGTTGTTTCTTTTGCTCTTCAGCTGTTAAAGTAACGCGAGTATGTTTGTTTGTCAGTGCATATTTATCTCTTAAAAGGAAAACAATTAATTGTGTAACAAGGGATTTTAACATGAGTTCAAGGCCTGGTTCATTAGCTGAACGTTCAGCTATAATTTTGCGACAAATAGCAAAAAATTCTGTGTGGTGTTGTTCCATTAAATGAATAACAGGAGAATCTACTGGAAAAAAATCTTTTGGAAAACAATCCAACACGACATTTCGAAATCCAATATGAAGCTGAGTGTTTTTCATAGCAGCATCAGAATGTTCGTGGTGATCGAGGCCTGGATTAAACAAAAGGATAGTTCCCTTTTCTAAACGAACGGTATGGTCGTTAATCGTGTACAATGATTCGCCATCAATAATAATTGAAAGTTCTAAAAAATCATGATGATGATTCCTTCCAGAGGAAGGACCAGCAGTGGTTACATCAAAAACATATAAAATCTCAGGATTAAATGTCTTGGCATTCACATTAAACATCCACTCACCTCCAAGAAAAAAGTATACTCGTATTCAGTTACCTAAAAGTATAAAGTATCTCATTAAATAGCGCAATCATTCAGCCAATGAAGTAAGATGATCATGGATTGTTATTTACTCCATCTCTTTTAAGAAAATACACCATTCTTTTAGCTTGAAATGTTCGTTATCCTTAAAGTACTTAGTAAATCAAAGGAGGTTAAACATATGGGAAGTATAAGATGGGTTTGGAAATACATTCGTGCCTATTGGTTTAAATTATCAATAGGCATTAGCTTAATTATTATAGTGGCTTTGTTAAATATTGTCTCACCGTTAATTGGTGGAATGATTGTTGATAACGTTATTATAAGCGGGGAATCAGAAATGTTGGTTCCATTACTAATTGTGATGATTGTGGCCTCCCTTTTTCGTACGATTCTCCGCTATGTCTACCAAATTATGTTTGAACAGATAGGGCAAAATACGTTATTCAATATTCGTGAAGAAATGTATCGTAAACTACAAGAACTTGATTTTAGTTTTTTTAACACTACTCGAGTGGGTGACATAATGGCTAGAATGACAGGTGATACGAATGCGATTCGGCACGCGGTTTCATGGCTGTTCTATAACGTTTTAGACAATTTTTTGTTACTCGTTTCAGCTATTGTAGTGATGGGGATTATTGAATGGCGGTTAATGCTGGCGTTGGTTTTTATTACACCATTTATTGGGCTATTAACCATTGCCCTATCTCGTAAGGCTAATCCTGTTTTTTATCAAATTCGTGAGAGCTTTTCTAGGTTGAACTCAATGGTAGAAGAAAATGTTAGTGGAAATAAAGTAGTGAAAGCCTTCGCAAGAGAAGACTATGAAATTGAAAAATTCAACAAATTTAATGAAGACTATAAAAAGAGGAATTTAGAATCAGCAGCTGTGACAAAAACGTACTTGCCAGTATTGGAAACTTTGGCGTCTTTTTTATCTGTGATTACAATTGGACTAGGAGGACTATTAGTCATTGATGGCAGTATGACTTTAGGGAATCTAGTTGCATTTAATGGGTTTATTTGGATGTTAACGATTCCTATGCGTAATGTAGGGTGGTATGTGAATGACTTACAGCATTTTATCACAGCAACGTATAAAATTAGAGAATTACTAGCGGCTAAACCGAAGATTCCACTTGAAAAAAGACAGACAACTCCAACCATTAGAGGAGTTGTTGAATTTCAGGATGTTTCATTTCATTTTGCAGATGATCCGGATACAGAGGTGTTAAGTCATATTTCATTGAAAGCCTCACCTGGCCAAACCATTGGTATTTTAGGAGAGACTGGTTCAGGCAAATCAACATTAGTAAATTTAATTTCACGATTTTTTGATCCGACTGAAGGGCGTATACTCATTGATGGACAAGATGCAAGAAAAATCAATGTACGTGAATTGAGAAAGCATATTGCCATCGTGATGCAAGATGTATTTTTATTCTCAGAAACAATAAAAGAAAATATCGCATTTGGAACACCAGAAGCTGAGCTAGAAAGAATCAAACTAATGGCTCGTGTTGCCGATGCCAGTCCATTCATCGAGCAAATGCCAGACCAATACAACACCTTTTTGGGAGAACGTGGAAGTGGGTTGTCAGGTGGACAGCGTCAACGAATTTCATTAGCAAGAGGATTGATGAAAGATCCTTCGATACTGATTTTAGATGACACCACTTCAGCAGTTGATATGGAAACAGAAGTGAAAATTCAACAAGAACTGCAAACTGTTTCACAAAAGAAGACAACGTTCATTATAGCGAATCGTATTTCTTCTGTTAAATCAGCAGATGAAATTCTAATCTTGTCTAAAGGGGAAATAATCGAACGGGGAACACATGTATCCCTACTGGAACTTAAAGGTGCCTACTACAAAATCTACTTGAAACAACTAGGCAAGTCAGATGACGATGAGGGGGTGTCAGATAATGGCCCAGAATAGTGCTAGAAAAGATGAAGAGCTGAAAGAAGAGTTTAATAAAGAACAGTTTAAACGATTAGGGGGTTATTTAAAACCGTATAAAAAAGCTGTATCAAAAATATTACTTGTCATCTTGTTATCTAATATTATTTTGGTGCTGGGTCCTTATCTGACGAGTATTGTCATCGATGTGGCTATACCAAATAAAGACACTGCTCTGATGGGTTGGATTATTCTTGTTTTTTCTCTGGCAACCCTTGTCGGTGGTTGGTGTTCAAGGTATCGTATTCAACATATTACATTATTAGGACAAAATGTTTTAAAAGATATGCGGTCACAAATTTTTGAGCACATTCAAAAATTATCTTTTTCCTATTTTGACACTCGACCACATGGAAAAATCGTTATACGAGTCGTTAATTATATCAATTCGCTAAGTGATTTGCTTTCGAATGGGTTAATCAACGTGATTTCGGATGTTTTAAGCTTAGTTGTGACGGTAGTCTTTATGTTTTCGATAAATGTCAAGTTGACATTGTATACATTTATATTATTGCCATTTCTATTTGTGGCGACACTATATATTCAAAAAGCCCAACGAAAAGCTTTTCAAGATGTTAGTAATAAACAAGCCAACTTAAATGCTTATATTCATGAAAGTATTTCTGGAATTAAAGTAACACAATCGTTCACCCGTGAATCAATGAATAATGACATATTTTCAGAAGTTAGCCAAGATCAAAGAACCACTTGGCTAAAAGCCGTTAAAATCCAATTGTTATTAGCGCCAGCTATTCAAAATGTTGCGACAGTTACTATCTCACTTATTTATTTTATTGGTGTGAGAGGGATAGGAGTAGATGTCTCTACTGGGGTCTTAATTGCTTTTATTGGTTATGTTAATAACTTTTGGAATCCGATGGTTAATATCGGGAACTTTTATAACTCGCTCATTACTGGGACGGCTTATCTCGAACGAATTTTTGAAACACTCGATGTAAAGCCTGAAATTACAGATAAAGAAGATGCATTTGTTATGCCACCTGTAAAAGGAGACGTTGTTTTTAAAGATGTTACATTTGGGTATAAACCAGATCAAACAATTTTTGAAAACCTATCTTTCCATGCTGAACCAGGAGAAACCATTGCAATAGTTGGCCCGACTGGAGCAGGGAAATCAACTATTATTAATTTAATCAGTCGGTTTTATGATGTGAATGAGGGTGAAATTTTGGTAGATGGTATTGATATTCGAAACGTGACATTAAAATCGTTGAGAGATCAAATAGGGGTTATGCTACAAGATACATTTATTTTTTCTGGTACTATCATGGAGAACATAAACTATGGGAATTTAGATGCCACAGAAGAAGAAATAATGGCAGCGGCTAAAATTGTTCGTGCGCATGAATTTATCATGCAGCAAAAAAATGGTTATGATACTGTAATCAATGAGCGAGGGAGCACATTGTCAGCTGGACAACGTCAACTAATTTCTTTTGCTCGTACATTGTTAGCCGATCCAAAAGTATTAATTCTAGATGAAGCGACTTCAAGTATTGATACACAAACTGAAATTCTTTTACAAGAAGGGCTCGATCGTTTGTTAGAAGGAAGGACAGCTTTTATCATTGCTCACCGATTATCGACAATCAAAAACAGTACAAGAATTTTTTATATTGCTGATAAAATTATCCAAGAATCGGGTAGTCATCAAGAATTGATGGACCAAAAAGGGTTGTACTACCATTTATACAAAACACAATTCGATTTATTGCAAAAAATGTAAGATTAAGATAGTTAAATGGTAATAAATAATACGTTTTGCACTACAAACAAAAGGGTTTGTAGTGCAATTTTTATGAAAAATAAAGATTTTTGGTACGGCATTGTTTTGCTAGCGGCTAAATGGGGTGTATGATATATTTGTGTAAGAATTAGAGGAATGAAAAGAGGATGACTATGAAAAACCAGATTTTTGAAAGAGAACACCAAATTAATTACTATGAATGTGATGCTAATAAGCAATTAACTATTTCTATGTTGGTCAATGTGATGATGCAAGTGTCAGGCGAACAAAGCCACGAGTTGGGTGTAGGAGATGAAGAATTAGCTAAAAAAGGATTAGCATGGATTGTGCTTCAGTATGCGGTAGATATTAAGCATATCCCAACCGCTCATCAAAAAATAAAAATAACGACACAAGCCTTGTCTTACAATAAATTATTTTGTTACCGTGAATTTCATGTATACGATGAGACAGGGACTCTTTGCGTAACAGCTAAAAGTACCTTTGCATTGTTGAATTTTGAAAAAAGGAAGATGGTTCGTATACAAGAAGAAACGGTTGCACCTTTTCAGGCACCCTTTTCAAAAAAATTGGTCCGTACGCCTAAACCTGAAAAAGTAGTAGAGGAACAATTTACAGAAAACGAATACCGTGTCCGTTACTTAGATATTGATACAAATCTACATGTGAATAATTCCAAATACTTAGATTGGGCAATAGATACATTGGATTATGACTTTTTGACAACTCATAAATTAACCCATCTTAACATTAAATTTGAAAAAGAAGTTTACTATGGCAATCAAATAAATAGCCAAATGAGTCTCTTTGAGAATGAAGAAGGGGAAATAATCTCTGCTCACCGTATTATGACTGGAGATGTAGTAAACAGTGAAGCAAGCATGACTTGGAAAAAAAATGGAGAGGAATCAAACAGGTGAAGAAATGGTAACAATCAACGATATCGCTAAACAAGCTGGGGTTGCTAAAAGTACCGTTTCCAGATATTTAAATGGTGGATCAGTGAGTCAAAAAACAAAAGAAAAATTAGGCCTAATCGTTGCTGAAACTGGCTATATACCAAATACGTTTGCCCAAAGTCTGAAAGCGAAAAAAACCGCTATTATTGGAACGATTATTCCACGGCTAGATTCTTATTCTGCAAATGAAGTGTTAATTTCTATTGATGAAGGATTAAGAAAGAAAAATTTTCAACTACTAATCACGAATACGAATCAAAATTCTGAGAGAGAAATTGAAAGTATTTATTCATTAGCGAGTCAGAAGGTTGCAGGGATTCTTTTATTTGCAACGGTTATCACAGAAGCACACAAAAAAGCCATTGCTGATGTCGGTATTCCGGTTATTTTATTAGGCCAACAAGCTGAAGACCTTTACTCGATCGTCCACGATGAATATGATGCAGGGTTTAAAATAGGCAAGTATGCTACTCATTTAGGACACAAAAACTTTTTGTACTTGAATGTTTTTGAGGCAGATGTAGCGGTAGGACAACTGCGCAAAAAAGGTGTATTAGATGCGTTAAAGGAAACAAAAGATAGCACAGTAAAAATGATTGAAATAAGTTTTACTTTTGAAAAAGCTTACCAACAAGTTTTAGAAGTATTGCCCTCAGTAAAAGCTTCTTATATTATTTGTGCGACGGATAATATTGCTTTAGCTGTATTAAAAGCTGCACATCAGTTGAAATTAGAGATTCCGGATGTTTTTTCATTATCTGGCTTTGGTGGTTATCAAATTACGACAGTCGTCTCACCAACCATTACGACTGTAAAGTATGCGTATCAAGAGTTAGGTCAAATAGCTGTAAAAAATTTGCTTTTGTTATTGGAAGGATCGACTATTCCAAAGAAAACGGTTTTGAAAAATAAATTAATAAAAAATGAATCGACTAAAAAGTGGAATTAAAACAATTATGATAAATCCCAAATTCCCTCACTGATAGTACCTGAGGTTACATCATTAGTGAGGAGAGCCAGGGATTTATTTTTTGAGGAAAGGATTGAAATGTATTTGACTAACTATTTTTTTTAACTAGTTTGTACTGGACAAAATAAATAAAAACGGTTACAATGAAAAAGAACCGGTTCCAAAAAGCAACAAACCAATAAAAGGAGGAAATAAAAATGACGGATAACGAAAGAATTGCTAAAGAAGTAATCGAAGCAGTAGGTGGAAATGAAAATATCCAATCGGTAGCTCATTGTGCGACACGTTTGAGAATTATGGTAAATAAGGAAGAAAGTATCGATAAAGAAGCGATAGAAAATATTGACAAGGTAAAAGGAGCATTTTATAATTCAGGGCAGTTTCAAATCATTTTTGGAACCGGTACCGTTAATAAAATTTATGAAGAAGTGATGGCGTTAGGAGCTCCTGGAAGCTCAACAAGTGATATGAAACAAGAAGCTAAAAAGCAAGGAAATGTAGTTCAACGGACGATTCGGACCTTTGGAGACGTATTTGTTCCGATTATTCCAGTTTTGGTTGCAACAGGACTATTTATGGGATTGCGTGGCTTGTTGACGCAAGAACAAGTATTAGCGGTCTTCGGCCTAGTACCAGCAGATATTAGTGCAAACTTTTTATTGTATACGCAAGTATTAACTGACACAGCTTTTGCATTTTTACCAGCCTTAGTTGCTTGGTCTTCATTCAAAGTGTTTGGCGGATCTCCCGTTATTGGGATTGTTTTAGGTTTGATGCTAGTTAATCCGGCCCTTCCCAATGCCTATGCAGTTGCAGGCGGCACCGCTGATCCAATTACGATGTTTGGTTTTATTCCTGTAGTAGGTTATCAAGGAACGGTTCTACCGGCCTTTATTGCTGGTTTTGCAGGAGCTAAACTAGAAAGATGGATACGCAAACGTGTTCCAGAGTATTTAGATTTATTGCTTACACCGTTTTTGACATTATTAATTATGAGTATCTTATCGCTATTTTTGATTGGACCTGTTTTTCACTCTTTAGAAGAAGTTGTATTAAATGCAACCGTCTGGGCATTAGCTTTGCCATTTGGTTTAGCTGGATTAGTTATCGGTGGATTAAACCAAATTGTTGTCGTAACCGGTATTCACCATCTATTTAATTTCCTAGAAATTCAACTATTGACAAATACTGGAGTAAACCCTTTCAACGGCATTATCACAGCTAGTATAGCCGCACAAGGTGGAGCATCTTTAGCAGTAGCGATGAAAACAAAATCTAAAAAATTGAAAGCTTTAGCTTATCCTTCGACCTTATCTGCTTTTCTAGGGATTACCGAACCAGCAGTATTTGGTGTGAATTTGAGATATGTTAAGCCATTTATCTTCGGATTAGTTGGTGGAGCAGCCGGCGGATTCTTTGGAAATATCATGGGATTAGAAGCTTCAGGTATGGCCATAACCGTTATTCCAGGAACGTTATTGTATTTGAATAACCAAATTATCTGGTATTTATTGACGAATGTGATTGCAATTTCTGTGGCTTTTACCTTAACTTATTTCTTTGGTTACAGCGATAAAATGAAAAATGAACTAGAAGCGTGAAAGGAAGTTTAAAAAATGGCACAGAATAAAACAATGGGAAAATATGGATTGGGGTATCATATCACAGCTCCTAAGGGATTATTAAATGATCCCAACGGATTGATTCAGTTTAATGGGGTGTATCACGTCTTTTACCAATGGAATCAAAACGGCACAACCCATACGACCAAAAGCTGGGGCCATGTTACTTCCGATGACTTAATCCATTGGACTAATCAACCAGTAGCTCTGGAGCCAGATGAATGGTTTGATAAAGATGGCTGTTATTCTGGAAGTGCCGTATCATTTGAAAATAAACTGTATTTATTTTATACCGGTAATGTCCGAAATGAAAAAAATGAACGCGAAAGTTATCAGTGTTTAGCAGTCTCAGAAGATGGAATACATTTCGAAAAAAAAGGACCAGTCATAGCTCAACCAAGTGGTTATACAGCACACATAAGAGATCCAAAAGTGTGGCAAGAAGAGAATAACGATTGGTGGATGGTGTTAGGCGCTCAAAAAGATAACCTAACAGGGGATACGTTAATTTACCATTCAACCAACCTAATCGATTGGACTTGTAAAGGCTCTCTAATAGATCATGCTAATGAGGATAGTTTTATGTGGGAATGTCCAGATTTAGTGCAATTCGAACAGAAAGCTGCCTTTATCTTTTCTCCACAAGGACTAACGGCTAAAGGAGATGAGTTTAATAATATTTACCAATCTGGGTATTTAACAGGTGAATTCAAAAAAACAGGTAAGTTTTTACCAGATGATCATCCGTTTAAAGAATTGGATAGAGGCTTTGAATTCTATGCCCCTCAAACTTTCCAAGATAATAACGGAAGATATATTTTATTTGGCTGGATGGGTGTAATGGAACCTGAAGTTGAAGCAGCCGTTCCAACTGTTCAAGATGGTTGGATTCATAATTTAACCATTCCAAGAGAGTTGCTGTATGCTGAGGGACAACTAATACAGCGACCGGTAGTGGAGTTGGAAAAATTAAGGCAAGGTCAACCTCAAGTTATCGTAGGAAAGACCAAAGAATCGTTGCAACTAACCACACTGCAAAATGAAATTTCGTTCAATTGGAAAGAGGCAGCAGGATCATTCGCTTTTCAAATCAGGAATGAAGTGTTGGTCGAATACGATAAAGCGTTGCGTCGTATTCAAGTGACTCGTACAAACTGGCTCACTAATAAGAGAGAGACGCGTGCAGTTACGCTCAAGCGGCCATTGACTCAGATGCAAGGGTTTCTCGAAAGCTCCACACTCGAACTTTTTGTTAATGATGGAGAAGAAGTATTTTCTTTACGTTATTTTCCAGCACAAGAAGTGAATACACTTGATATTTCTTTTTGTGAAACAGACAAAGAGCCAAAAATAACGGCCTATTCTTTAAAGCAATAAATAAAAAAGCTGGGACATGGTGCTGACCCCTAAAAGTTAGAGTTTAATATTATGCAGCCAACTGGCTGGTTTGAGTTCGGTATTCTACTGGACTTAAGCCAGCCAGTTTTTGTTTTGTGCGAATAGTATTATACCAATCGATATACTCTTCTATCTGTTTCTTAAGTTGATCGTAGGTAACTAGAGGCTCGCCGTGATACATTTCTTGTTTCATAATCCCAAAGAAATTCTCCATTGAGGCATTATCAGAACAGGTGGCTTTGCGAGACATACTCTGAAAGAGCTTATTCTTTTTTAAATGGCATCTCCATTTATTATGCTGATAATGCCAGCCTTGATCAGAGTGAATCGTAGTGCGAACTGTCCCGTTCTCTTTTACAATTTGAATGGCTTCTACTAGAGGACGTAATACTAAATCTAATGTTGGTCGTTTACTAATACCAAACGAGATGATTTCTCCATTATATAAATCATAAATTGGGTTAAGATAAAGTTTCTGATCATCAAGACATTTGAACTCAGTTATATCTGTCACTAATTTTTGCAATGCAAGCGGAGTAGAAAACCGTCGGTTTAGTAGATTTTTTGCAGTTTTTCCAACGGTTCCTTTGTAAGAGTTATACTTTCGAGTCTTACGAGTAAATTTAATACACTTCAGATCTAACTCTTTCATCAGCCGATAAACTTTTTTATGATTGATCACTAGTCCAGTTTTATTTAATTCATTCGTGATCCGCTTGTATCCATAGCGTTCTTTGAAGCGATAAAATAGCTCTGAAATCTTATTTTTTAGAGCTATATCTTGTTCGTCTGTGTTCAATCGCTTTAAATGATAATGATACGTCGCTTCGGGAATATCTACAACTACAAGGACATCCTTTATTTTGTATCCTTCTTCTTTGAGCTCGAATGCCAACGCCGCTTGTGCTTTTCGAGGTAGGCATCCGGATTCTCCTCGTAAGCTTTTAACTTTTTTAAGTAAGCATTCTCTAAGCGTAGAAGCTCATTCTCATGCTTAAGTTCTTGCTCTTTAGACATAGTTTCTTTACTTTCTATTTTTTTCTTTGGATGTTTAGACATAGAAGGTCGCCCCTTTGGTTGAAATTTCAGGCCTTCTATACCTTTTTTATTAAATGCACGATTCCAGTTCGCAATGATAGAGAATTCTCTGATTCCGAAGGAATTAGCCGTTTCTTGATAAGAAGCACCTGTTCGTTTCATAAATTGTAATACATCTAGTTTGAAATGAACAGAATAGACTTCTTTTGTTTTTTTTCGGATTAGCCCTTCTTTTCCATAATGAGTATAAAGATTGACCCACTGTTTTATAGGTGATGAACTTGGCATACCATATTTTTTTGCCAATAGATCATATGTCAACGTTCCATTTTGATACTCCTTTACAATTTTCAATTTTAAATCAGCATGATATTTAGCCATACAAAAAGACCCCCAAAAATTAGATTATTTACTCTAACTTTTGGGGGTCGGTACCCATACTATATGTTCCAGCTTTTTTCTTATCTAACGATACTCCATTTCATCTATCTATGAGAGGAGTATCGCTTTTTCTATTCTAGTTAATAGGACTTTGTTCATGTATATTGGATTTAAAGATAAGTATAATCGTTTTTTTTGATAACAAACTCGTCTTTATAAGTTGTTACGTTTACAATAGAGACAGATAACCGGTGAAAAAGAAGACTATTTTGTAAAATTAGTGGATTCAATAATCAGCTAAGAAATAAGAAGAGAAAGAAGGGGATATCTTGGAAAATAAAGTAAATACAAAAGGATCAATAAAAAAATTTCTTTCTTTGTTGAATCAACTCAATTGGCCGAAAGGGAGAATGGCACTTGCTTTTTTATTGTCTTTGTTTTCAACGGGTGCCAGTCTAGCCATCCCGCTAGTTACAAAAGAGCTAGTGGATTCTTTAACAGCAGCATCCTTTAGCTGGCAAACAGGGTTATTTCTATTTGCCGTTTTTGTCGTACAGGGCTTATTGGGTGGACTATCGCTCTATTTATTAGCTTATATAGGGGAGACAATCGTTGCAGACTTACGTATTAAATTATGGAATAAAGTTCTTAGGTTACCTGTTTCCTATTATGATGACAATGAAACTGGGGAGACGATGAGTCGAATTACGCAAGATACATCACTGTTGAAACAACTTGTTTCAGAGCACCTTGTTTCATTTATCACTGGAATGATATCCATTATTGGTGCAGTGGGAATTCTCTTGTATCTAGATTGGAGAATCACACTTCTTATGCTTACTAGCGTACCAATTAGCCTGGCTATCATCTTGCCGCTCGGTAATATCATGTATAAAATTGCCCGAGCAACACAAACAGAGATGGCAAAATTATCTGGTCACCTAAGTAGAGTGTTAGGTGATATCCGTTTAGTAAAGGCTTATCAAGCAGAACCCAAAGAAGGTGAGAAAGGAGAGAAAGCTATTCGTTCCTTATTTTCATATGGCTTGAAAGAAGCAAAAGTCCAGTCCATTATATCTCCAGTTATGACTCTTGTCATGATGAGTATTGTTGTTGTTATCCTAGGATATGGTGGATCACAAGTATCAAAAGGTCTTTTGAGTGCAGGGACACTTGTTGCTATCATATTTTTATTATTCCAGATTATTCTTCCGTTTGCACGGATGACCCAAGTATTTACTGTTTTCCAAAAAGCAGTCGGAGCGACGGAACGAATCCAGCAGATTCTTGATATGGACAGTGAAAAAACTGAAGGAATTACAGTTATTTCTGAAGGAGTAGTGCGTTTCGAAGCGGTCGATTTCGCGTATGATTCAGGTGTAGAGGTGTTAAAAGATGTTTCGTTCCAAGTACAACCCGGTACTGTTACAGCATTTGTAGGTCCAAGTGGAGGAGGAAAGACAACCCTTTTTTCACTCTTGGAAAGATTTTATCTACCGACATCTGGAGAAATACTTTTGGGAGAGACACCGATTTGTGACATTGCCCTATCTGATTGGCGAAAGCGAATTGGTTATGTTTCTCAAGAGAGCCCTTTATTGAGTGGAACGATTATGGATAATATCGTATTTGGACTGAAAAATCGACCTCCAATAGAAGCTGTGCGAAGTGCAGCACAATCGGCAAATGCGCTTGTATTTATTGAAGAGATGTCGAATGGCTTTGACACACTTGTCGGAGAGCGAGGGATGAAACTTTCTGGGGGTCAGCGCCAACGGATAGCTATTGCGCGAGCATTGTTAAACAATCCCGAGATTTTGTTGTTAGATGAAGCAACCTCCAATTTGGATAGTGGTTCCGAAGCGCATGTGCAAGAAGCATTGCAGCGACTGATGGACGGACGGACGACGTTAATCATTGCCCATCGGCTATCAACGATTGTTGAAGCGGATCAACTCATTTTTTTAGAAATGGGGCGTATTACTGGAATTGGCACCCATCAGGAGTTAATCGATTTCCATCCGTTATACCGAGAATTCGCACAAGGACAAGGGTTACTATCCTAGATTCACTCTCTCACATTTAAAAAGCACACAAAAAACACGCCTAAACGAATGGGTTTATATACTAGTTTAGGTGTGTTCTTTTTATCTTTTGATTCAGCTTCTTTATATATGCGATTTTTTGTTTTAGCGCATGCCATAAAAATTTCATTAAAAATACTGAGCAATTTCAACTGGGTCTCGAGTGGTATCTAAAGCGACCATTAATTTAATGCGAGCTTTAGGACCGGTCAACCCATTGGTGAAGATAACTCCAGCTTCATGTAGTTGTTTTCCACCACCCAAATAGTCGTATACATCTTGCGCGATTCCATTAAATGAACGGGAAACTAAAACCACGGGAATCTTTTTATCTAATAATCGATGCAACGAAGGTAAGACAGCAGGTGGCAAATTACCCGCACCTAGAGCCTCGATGACTAGCCCATCGGTTTCAGGTTTGTTTAAAGCTTCAAAAAGGGTACCGTCCATTCCAGCATAAGCTTTTAATACATACACATTTTTATCAACAGAAGAAATGGTGAATTTTTCTTCTGTAATGAGTTTTTGGAAAAATAAGACTTCATTTTTAGAAATCAAACCAATTGGTCCAAAAGTAGGTGTTTGAAAGGTAGCAACATTTGAAGTATGTGTCTTAGTCACATAACGAGCGGTATGAATCTCATCATTCATAACGACTAAAACACCTTTATTTTGAGCTTCATCGGATAAAGCTACCCAAACAGCACTTTGGAAGTTGTATAATCCATCTGAACCAATTTCATTACTTGAACGCATGGCACCGGTAAGAACAATAGGCAAAGCGTGACTCAAGGTTAAATCTAAAAAATAAGCTGTTTCTTCTAAAGTATCTGTTCCGTGAGTAATAACAAAACCATCAGCTTCATGCAAAAGAATAGCCTGTTCGATTCGATTTTTTAAAGCCAGCATTTCTTTAGGAGTGATATGAGGAGAAGGCAGTTGAAAAAAATCCTCTACAATCAAGTTGGCTTCTTTATCAAATAAATGGCTGTGTTTTTGTAATGGATTTTCTGTATTTGGATGAACTTTACCAGTAGTTTGGTCTTCACTCATAGCGATGGTTCCGCCTGTATGTAAAACTAAAATAGTTTTCAAATAGATTTTCCTCCTTGTGTAAAAAAATAAAAAAGTGGTTCTTTGTTTCAGTACCCACTTTTCGTTTAAAGAATTAATTGAAAAAGGGATTGGATAGTTTTTCTTGTCCAATAGTCGATTTCTCACCATGACCTGGATAAATTAGCATCTTATCGGCTAATGTAAAGAGTTGTTCTTTAATACCCTTTAATAAATCTTTTGAGTTACTAAAGGGCAGATCAGAACGGCCCACACCATTTTTAAATAACGCATCACCAGTGATAACAAAATCAGAAAAAATAAAGCTAACTCCACCAGGAGAATGACCAGGAGTAGGGACAACACGAAGTTCGATTCCATCAAAATTGTAATCTTCCATCGTTTCGAACTCATATTCAGCTGGTTGAGCAATAATAGGTTTTAAGAGCGATTGCGAAAGGTTAAGTGTAGGGTTCATTGGCCAGTCTTTTTCTAGTGGACTAACATAAACCGGAATATTATAGGTTGTACGAGTCTCTTCTAATGCCCCAATGTGATCGTAATGGCAATGAGTTAATAAGATAGCGACAGGCATTACTTGTAACTCTTCGATAGCGTTCATGATTTTTGAAAAGTCAGCTCCCGGATCAACAATTAAAGCCGTCTTATCTTGGTAAATAACATAGCAATTCTCTGCTATTGTTCCAGTGACAATTTGTTTTATTTTAGTCATAATAAAAGTTCCTCTCATTTTCTGTTTAGGACAAGTATACTCGAAAAAGAAAAAAAGCAACAGTTCAAGAACTAGTTAAATAGAAGAATAGTAGAGATTTTTTTTAATTTCACCTAAATAAATGCTATAATTTAACTGATGAGAAAAAGAGTTATCTGATGAAATAAACGATTACTAGTTAGTTTCATAGCCCATTCGTTAGCGAATAAGTGGGTTAAAAATTGTGAGAGACTGCTAAGTTCGTTGCGAAAAAGCTATATTAAAACAGAAATCCTGTTATACTAATAAAAATAAAACAAATGAGTGAGGTTATTATGAAAAGAAATATGTTTGAAGAATTTAATATTGCACAAGAACTTATCGAGGCGTTAGAAAGTTTACGTTACTATAAGCCTACTGCTGTTCAAAAAGAAGTGTTACCCTTAGCATTAGCCAAAAAAGATGTGATTGTTGAGTCACAAACGGGTAGTGGAAAAACAGTGAGTTACGGTCTTCCATTATGTGAAAATGTCATTTGGGAAGAAAATCATCCACAAGCCTTAGTCTTAGTACCAACTAGAGAACTTGCTTTGCAAGTAAAAGAAGACATCACCAATATTGGGCGTTTAAAACGCATAAAGGCTACTGCTGTTTTTGGGAAATCCTCTTTTGAAACCCAAAAATCAGAATTAAAACAAAAAAGTCACATCGTAGTCGGAACACCTGGACGAGTACTCGATCATTTACAAAAAGGAACATTTAAAGTGGATAAGCTACGGTACTTGGTCATTGACGAAGCCGATGAAATGTTAAATATGGGCTTTATTGATCAAATGGCTGCCATTATTGAATTCCTACCAGAAGAACGTCAAACACTATTGTTTTCAGCTACAATGCCAGCAGAAGTTGAACGATTAGCTAGTTTTTATATGAAAGCCGATAAAGTATCCGTTAAGATTGAAGCAACAGAACAATCTAAGCCTAAAATTGTTCAATCTTATTTAAAAGTTGAGCCGGATAAGAAACCAGAGCAGCTGTTGGATTTACTCATTGTTGAAAATCCAGATAGCTGTATGATTTTTTGTAATACACAAGAAGCCGTTAATCAATTGTATGTCTTCTTGAATAAAGCTGGATTAACCATTGATAAAATTCACGGTGGAATGGTGCAAGAAGATCGTTTCAGTGTGATGGATGATTTTAGAAAAGGAAAATTCCGTTATTTGGTAGCGACTGATGTAGCAGCTCGCGGCATTGATATCGATAACGTGACACACGTCATCAACTATGATGTGCCTGTAGAAAAAGAGAGTTTTATTCATCGGACAGGAAGAACCGGTCGTGCTGGGAAAACAGGCACAGCTTTAACGTTGGTTACCCCTAAAGAAAGACCTTGGTGGCAAGAAGTAAGAGCTTACGCACAACAAGAAATCACTGAAATTAGCGCTCCAAATAGTCGCTTTGTTCAATCGCATAAATCAGCATTTGAAAAGAAAATGCAAGAACGGTTGATTGTTAAAACAGCTCGAAACAAAGAGTTGAACCGAGGTATAACGAAAATTTATTTTAATGGCGGCAAAAAGAAAAAATTAAGAGCTGTTGATTTTGTTGGAACGTTAACAAATATTCCAGGAATTAAAGCCGATGATATTGGGATCATTACGATTCAAGAAAACGTCACATACGTAGAAGTATTAAATGGTAAAGGTCCAAGAGTGATTGAAGAGATGAAAGAAAGAACCGTTAAAGGGAAGCAATTAAAAGTCCACAAAGCAAATGCAAACAAATAAAAAAACAGATCGCAGCCAAACTAAGAATAGTTGGCTGTGGTCTATTTTTTATCACGAATTATTTAGCATAAAGCTCTTTGATTTGTTCTTGAACCGTTTTGTTCTCTAAGAATTGTTCATAAGTGGTTTCTGCACGGTCAACAACACCATTTGGAGTGATTTCGATAATACGATTTGCAATCGTTTGAACGAATTGGTAGTCATGTGATGCGAATAACATAGCGCCTTTAAATGTCATTAAACCATCATTTAAAGCTGTGATAGACTCTAAATCTAAATGGTTTGTTGGGTCATCTAAAACCAACACATTTGCTTTACTTAACATCATTTTTGATAACATACAACGAACTTTTTCGCCTCCGGAAAGAACGCCGATTTTTTTCATAACATCTTCACCAGAGAAAAGCATACGTCCTAAGAAACTACGTAAGAAAGTATTGTCACTTTCTTCTGCTGAAGCAAATTGGCGTAACCAATCTACAATAGTCATATCAGTCTGTTCAAATTCTGAAGTTGTGTCTTTAGGCAAGTAGGTTTGAGAAGTTGTCACACCCCATTTAAATGTTCCTGAATCAGGTTCCATTTCACCCATGATAATTTTAAAAAGAACCGTAATAGCAGCTTCATTCATACTGCTAAAAGCAACTTTATCATCTTTATTTAAAGCAAAAGTAATATTGCTTAATATTTTTTTGCCATCGATGGTTTTTGAGATATTTTCAACACGAATTAAATCATTCCCGATTTCTCTATCTGGAGAAAAGCCGACAAATGGGTAACGACGTGAAGAAGGTTGGATATCATCTAATGTGATTTTTTCCAATGTTTTTTTACGTGAAGTCGCTTGTTTAGATTTAGAGGCATTAGCACTAAATCGTGCGATAAAGTCTTGCAATTCTTTAATTTGATCTTCTTTTTTAGCATTAGCATCACCAGCTAATTTACTAGCTAGTTGACTTGATTCTAACCAGAAGTCATAGTTTCCAACATAAACTTTGATTTTACCAAAGTCAACATCAGCCATATGAGTACAAACTTTATTTAAGAAATGACGGTCATGGGAAACCACAATAACGGTATTAGGGAAGTTGATTAAAAATTCCTCTAACCATTCAATGGATAATTTGTCTAAACCATTGGTAGGCTCATCAAGTAAAAGAACATCTGGTTTGCCAAATAGTGCTTGAGCTAAAAGAACTTTAACTTTTTGTCCTCCTGATAGTTCACTCATTTTAGTGTCATGTAGATTTTCTAAAATGCCTAAACCTTGAAGTAAAACAGCAGCTTGAGGTTCAGCTTCCCAACCATCTAATTCTGCAAATTCACCTTCTAATTCAGCAGCACGAATGCCATCTTCATCTGTGAAATCTTCTTTCATGTAGACAGTGTCTTTTTCTTTCATAATTTCATACAAACGATCGTGTCCCATAATAACCGTTTCTAAAACGGTGTATTCTTCAAAACCGTAATGATCTTGTTTTAAAGTAGTTAAACGTTCGTCAGGGCCAAGTGCGATATTTCCAGTTGAAGGTGCAATTTCACCAGATAAAATTTTTAAAAACGTCGATTTTCCTGCTCCATTTGCACCAATTAAGCCATAGCAGTTACCGGGGATGAACTTAATATTAACTTCATCAAATAATTTTCGGTCAGAAAATTCTAAACTAACATTAGATACTGTAATCATTTAATTTACTTACCTCTATTCTATAGTATATCCAAACCATTTTAACATGGATACACATCGAAATCTATGCTAAAAAAGGTATTTCCAATATTTTAACAAAAGCTTATAGAAGTTTGTGTTCTACAAGCTTAAAATTTAATTTTTAAAGTAGAAAAGATAGAGGTACTGTGGTAAGCAACAATCTTCTTTTATCGGGATTATCCATGCAACCAACACTGTGCATGAAATCAGGAGTATCGAATTTTTTATTCGTATCATTCCAACTAATAGTTACTCTGTCAGCCATTGGATTTTTCAAATTGCTATCTTTATTGTGTTTGATTGGTTTATTTCACTCACTCATTTCCATCAATCTCCTAAAGACAAAAGAGCATAAAAATTAGAACGTTATCGCTTAACTTCAGTAAACAAGTACAAGATTAGTTTATCTTTATATAAGACATGCAATTGATTGCGGTAATTACGTGTTCGACTATAAATGCGCCATTTTTTCACAGCGGATGCTGTTAGGGACAATAAGTTAATACTGTTTAAGGATACATTTAGTAAAGAGTGGGCTTCGCTGATGATTAAGTCATCCAGCGAGTCCAGCTCCGTTTTCATTTCGGATTCTACTTTGGTTAGGACCTGGATATTTTTAGAACGATAAAGAGGATCTTTTTTTAATGTCCCCTTATCCATCTCGAAAGCAAATAATAACCCACTATCCATAGAAGGTTGATTAAGTGATAAAGGGAGTGGGAGTTCCTGAATAAGACTGGAATTACTTGCTTCAATCAAGTACATAGGTTCATCTTTTACTAGCTGCAGTAAACCTTTTTTCTCGTTGAAACTTAAAAAATAGCTATCCGTTTGATTGGCTTTACCATACTGAATTAAATCATGCTTTTTCCATTCTGTTTTGAGAGTGTAACGAGTACTCAGTTGAAGTAATCTAGGTGTCAGCTGAGTGATAGGCTCGTTAAATAGATAATAAGAAGAAACTAAGTACTCTAATAAGCCATTATCGCCAGCAGCTAAAGCCATTCGCCCATTTGTTGACAGATCAATTTGGAAAATTGGGATAGAAGAAATGCGCTCTTTCTTGGCCTCTTTAGAGATTAAAGAATAACGATAAAATCCAGAGGCATCAGAATAATATAAAACGTGATCAAAAATAGCACTATCATAAATGGGTTCTGAAAATGAAATAGACTTTTCTTTAAAAGGTTCTAAAGCTTCAATTTGAATGGTTAATTGTTCTGTAGGTTGAGGTTCAAAGTATATCATTCGGTCTACAAAAGCTAAATAGTTCATCCATTTATTCCAATCATAAATAACTAACTCATTTGTTGTTAGCCAAAGATAGAATTTACCACTGTAAAGTTGGAAATCTTGGAAGGTTCCATTAATTGTAATTTTAGTTGTTAATACATGTTCGAAATCCATTTCAATCCCTCTTTCGTAACGAGTCTTTCTTTTATCCATTGTATCATTTTTCTATCAATTTGCGGAACAAGCATGGAAAAAATTACGAAATAGTTTAGTAGGGTTGGCTATTTTAGTACAAAGTGAGACAATAAGAACAAATAAAAAATTGGAGGCTGATAAAACGATGAAAAAAGCAATTTGGCTAGCATATGAAACGACAAAAGATCAATTGGAAGCAATAAGAGAAATAGCGCCTAACTATGAATTAATCAAAGCGTGGGATGAAAAAAGTGTGACGGACTTTCCGTTAGACAACATTGAAATTATTTATGGTTGGAAAGGTCAGAAAAGCAAAGAATTACTCGGAAATAAAAACAGCAACTTAAAATGGATTCAAGGTCAAGCTGCGGGAGTAGATTTTTTAGATTTAGATAGCTTAAAGAAAAATAAGATTATCTTAACGAATGGTAGTGGGATTCATAGTATTCCTATTGCGGAATCGGTATTCGGTATGCTTTTAACCTATACAAGAGGGATAAAAGAAGCCATTAAAAATCAGAGGACAAATACTTGGAATCAAACTAAAAGTCTGATAGAGATACATGGCAAAACAATAATGATTGTCGGAACAGGAAAAATTGGCAAAGAAATTGGCCGATTGGCAAAGGCTTTTAATATGAAAACAATCGGGATAAACAGCAACGGACGTAAAGTCGAGTTCATGGATGAAACATATGCTCAAGAAGCGCTAAAGGAACAAGTATCACAAGCAGACATAGTTGTAAATATTTTACCATTAACTCAAAAAACGATTCATTTTTTCAACGATGACTTGTTTCACTCATTTAAGGATAAAACACTTTTTTTGAATGTTGGGCGCGGTCCATCAGTAGATATTTCGAGTTTAATTAGAGCTTTAGATAGCGGAAAAGTCGCTTTTGCAGGGTTGGATGTTTTTGAACAAGAACCGTTAGCAGCAGAAAGTCCGTTGTGGAATCGTGAAGATGTACTGATTACTTCTCATATATCTGGGATTGCAGAAAATTTCAAAAAACGATTGTTTGCTATTTTTGAAAAAAATCTACGTACTTATGTTGCGAATGAACCCTTAACTGAAAATGTTGTTGATTACGAAAAAAACTATTAAAAAATAAAAAAAGGGTGCGCTTTTTGCGCATCCTAATTTTTTTCTTCGATTCAGGAAACGTTAAATTAAGCTAAGCGAAAAAGACAATATTGTTTTTTATCCATTCTTCTAAAAGACTGTAGGGATAGGTTCTTAGATTGCATTTATTAAAAAGGGATAGCTTTTCTAATTATCTTTCTGATTTCTTTGACTACGTTATAAAGGGTTGTTAATCTATTTGAGGAGACAGATAACAAATTTGCCAACCAACAGAAAAGAGAATATTCAAAGGAGATGGATACAGTTTGAAAAAGACAATGATTTTAGGATTAATAGCAGTAGCTAGTCTAACCTTAGGAGCTTGTGGGACAAAAGAAAAAGAGGCCAATCAAAATGAACAAACAGCGTGGGAAGAAATTGAAGATCGTGGCGTGTTAAAAGTTGCTACGTCAGGAACCCTTTATCCTAGTTCATACCATGAAAAAGAAACAGATAAATTAACTGGCTACGAAGTTGAAGTTATTCGTGAAGTCGCCGATCGGTTAAAAGTAAAAATAGACTTTACAGAAATGGGAGTAGACGGAATGTTGACTTCTGTTAATAGTGGAGCCATAGATGTAGCAGCAATGGGAATTGATCGGGATGGAGAAGATGCGGACAAATACAATTACACTATCCCATATAAATACTCTTACGGCGCGATGGTCGTCAGGAAATCAGATAATTCAGGAATTGAAACTTTAGAGGATTTAAAAGATAAAAAAGCAGCAGGTGCAGCGACAACTTCTTACATGAAGGTCGCCCGTCATTATGAAGCAAAAGAAGTTATTTATGATAATGCGACAAATGACCAGTATCTAAGTGATGTAGCTAACGGTCGAACAGATGTTATATTAAATGATTATTACTCTCAAAAACTAGCAGTAGCAGCACTACCGGAGATTCCGGTCAAAGTGCACGATATTTTTTATAATCCTTCTGAAACAAACTACTCTATGAAAAAAGGAAACGACGAGTTAACCGAAAAAATAAATACAGCATTAGAAGAAATGATTTCTGATGGAACGTTATCAGAATTATCAAAAGAATTTTATGATGGGGAAGATGTAACCGAACAAATAGATTATGATTTTCCAGTAATTGAATTATCGGAGTAGAAAGTCGGTGTTCGTAAATGTTGGATGTTCAATGGCAATATATTTTTGATCCTATGTTAGCCCTAGATAGTTTACCGTATGTTTTAAAAGGGCTAGGATATACTTTAGGAATTTCAGTAACGAGCATGATAATAGGGATGGGGCTTGGTTTTTTTCTAGCTATTATGCGGATGTCAGATGTTAAAGTAGCTGATATACTTGCAAGAATATATATTTCCTTTATGAGAGGTACCCCTTTACTCGTCCTCTTATTTATTCTTTATTTTGGATTTCCTTTTATTGGAATTCAATTTTCAGCTGTAAACGCAGCTATTATTGGATTTAGTTTGAGTTCGAGTGCTTATATAGCTGAGATTATGCGTTCGGCGCTACTTTCAGTTGATAAAGGGCAATGGGAAGCTGCTTATGCTCTAGGACTAAAATGGGTCGTTGTTATGCGGAAAATTATTGTCCCGCAAGCGATGCGTATTGCTGTTCCACCATTAAGTAATGTCTTGTTGGATTTAATTAAAGGGACAGCTTTAGCAGCAATGATTACTGTGCCAGAAATATTTCAGCAAGCTAAGATCGTTGGCGGACGAGAATTTGATTATATGACAATGTATATCTTAGTAGCCTTAGTATATTGGGCAATTTGTAGTTTATTTGCTCTTTTTCAAAATTATCTTGAAAAAAAGATGGCTGTTTATACAAATTAAAAAACTAGCAGGATAGGCTATAAAAAAATGAAACAGTTCTTGAATAATTCATAGCTCTTCTCGAAATTCACTAAATATTAATTGTGAGGCTACTTTTCATGAAATCAATTAGAAAGGGATGGATGCGCGGCTTAATCGTACTTTCGCGGGTTCATTAGTTGGTTAAAAATTAAGCGATTTGTAAATTTAGGTAGGGTAGTCTTCTAGATGGACAAGTCAGAGAAAAAATAGCCAACTTGTCCATGCTGTTTTTTTAGACAAGTCGTATGAAAAATAAACCAAACTTATCTATTTTCATGAATAAGATGCGATAAGCTAATCGGGCTTATGAAATCGGGGTCATAACAAAGAAGTAAAGCAAGGTTAAAAAAATACGGTATGCATTTTGTAGTGACACTTGTTTTTTTAATTAGCAAAAAAATAATCCTGTAAAAAATACTATGAATAATTCAGGCAGTCTTGAAAAGATTATTCTTTTTAAGGCTTTTTTTTGTCGAGTTCATTCCCATCCAGTTATACTCGTTTCAAAAAAATAGTCTTGAAGTCATTGTCAAAAAAGGATATAGTCATAAGAAATGAAAAAAGTGTCTTAAAAAGGAGTTATACATGGTAAACACTAATGAGCAGAAACTAACACTTTCTTCGTATCTCTATATTGGTTCAATGTTATTTGGATTATTTTTTGGTGCTGGTAATTTGATTTTTCCAGTACACATGGGTCAACTTGCAGGTTCAAGCGTTAGTTGGGCAACACTAGGTTTTTTGATTACAGGTATTGGATTGCCTTTTCTTGGGGTAGTTGCAATCGGAGTCTCTAACAGCAGTGGATTATTTGAATTATCTAGTCGTATCCATCCTTATTATGGCTATTTTATGACTACAGCTTTGTATTTAACTATTGGACCATTTTTTGCCTTACCAAGAACTGGGACCGTTTCTTATGAAATTGGACTTGCTCCCTATATCGGAGAGCAGTATCAAACACTTGGGTTAGCCCTCTTTACAGTAGCATTTTTTGGATCGGCCTTATTGCTTTCTTTAAAGCCTACTAAAATATTGGTTTATGTAGGAAAAATATTAAATCCTCTATTTTTGATTTTTTTAAGTGTTTTAATGATTACAGCCTTTATCAAGCCCTTAGGTGGAATAATAGCAGCTCCTATTACTGGAAGTTATGTAACAGCTCCTTTCTCGAGTGGGTTTACTGAAGGGTACAATACAATGGATGCGTTGGCTTCATTAGCTTTTGGTATCATTGTTGTCCAGACCATTAAAGGATTAGGAGTAACAAAACCTGCTTCAATTGCTAGAGATACCATTAAATCTGGATTAATTAGCATGATTTTAATGGGGTTCATTTACGCCGGCTTAGCTTATCTTGGAACAATGAGTGTTGGACGTTTTCCAGTTTCAGAAAATGGAGGAATTGCCTTAACTCAAATCTCTCATTATTATTTTGGCTCTTTAGGCAGTATTTTATTGGCCATTATCGTCACGATAGCTTGTTTAAAAACAGCTATCGGCCTAATTACAGCTTGTTCAGAAACATTCCATGAAATGTTCCCAAAAACATTTAGCTACAAGACCTATGTTGTTATGTTCAGTATTGTGGCTTGTTTAGTAGGAAATGTTGGCTTGACAAAAATTATTAGCTATTCAATTCCGGTTTTAATGTTTTTATATCCTTTAGCTATTACATTAATTATATTAGCATTGATTTCACCCTTATTTAAAAATCGGCAAGTTGTCTATGTTACAACAACCGTTTTAACACTATTCGTGAGTATCGCAGACATGCTAAATGCTTTGCCTGATGCTATTCGTCGATTAGATGGTATCCAAAACATGTTAACATTCTATAGTACCTATTTGCCTTTGTTTGACAGTGGCATGGGATGGTTATTGCCGGCAATGGTCGGATTGATTATGGGTTGGATAATAAGTTTAGTTACGAAACCAAATGCAAAGTGATAATAAAGTAGTGTTTTATATACCCGTTCATTCTAGGAATGAAAAAGACCACTCACTTTAGATTTCATCTTTTAGATTTCATTTGACGATTAGAAAGATAAATAGACAGCAAAAAACACAGAAAGTAAGTTGTGTTTTTTTGCGGTCTATTTAACGTGATTTTTTGATAGTTTTATTGGATTTCTTAGTTAGAATCAGACTTTAATTAAATAATGTAAATAAAAAATTCAATTCCCTTAATCAGATAGAATATAATCAGATGTAAGAAATGGCTTCCCTGATTTTAGCAGAACTTGCGATTACAACGAAGACAAATGATTCTTCAAGGAAAAGGCTCAAAAGCTTGTTGAACCCAATAAGAAGAGGTTGGAAGATACGCTACAGTCCACAAGCTCATCTAAGTCTCGCTGATACATATAGTGAAGAGGAATAATTTAAACCTTATCATGCTGCTGTGGCAGGAAAAGGAGTCGCTCTTTTTTTAAAAAGACAAATTACGTAGATAGGTCTAAATAATGTAACATAATTGTAATTTAACGGTTTTAAGAAAGTTAGCCTTAATACAATTCATTATTTGAATCTTGTTTAGGTTATTTTTAATGAGGCGAGCAACGATTAACTAGTTTGCTTAACAATAAGATTTCAATGAGTTCAATAGTTCTTCAAGGGGGTTGACGATTACACCGTTGGTCTTTACGATACCCACCGTATAGAGATTGATATAAGAAAACTGTGATTCAGCGATCGTTTGTAAAGCATTTAGTTTCTTTTGATGGGTAGGTCCTTGTTGTCTAGAATCCGTATATAAACCAATAATAGGGATTCCTGTTTGGTAAGCAACACCTATCTGTAGCAACACCTACATCAATAGATGCTCCGTCTAAAACGGCAATCATAAATTGACTGCTTAATAGTTGATCCGTATCCATTTTAACAATCATGATAGAGTTAGCATAAGCATTTTTTTCAGTGATTTCCATTTGTTCTTGAGGGACATATAGCGCCAAATTAGGGTACAGGAACTTTATTTCTTTTACAAACTAATCATTGTGCATTAATCCCATCTCTGAAAATAATGGGCTTGCAAAATAGGCTTTCTTTATCATTTTCATTTCTCCTAATACGATTGTTACAAAAACAGTATACCTTAAATTGTATTTGTAACAAAAAGTAATTGTCTCGAAACATACATTAGGATTTTATCCGTTATACTAAATAATGTAGAAAAAAACAAGGAAATAAAATAAGATAAAATGAAAGGTGTTGTCAATCTGTGAAATTTAGCAAACTAGTCATAAGTTTAATGATGGCATTTTTATTAGTAGGAACAGTTCCAAATACTGCATTTGCAGCAACAAAAATGGAGAAAATAGAGGAACAGTCGTTATTGAAAAAAGAAGAAATGGTAAAATTGGATGATGAAATTAGTCAAACATTAGTGAAGGTAAATGAAAAAAATACAGAACTTGAAAACTTACAGGCGAAGATAGAAGAAAAAAAAGCAACGATTAAGCAAACAACAACAGAAATTGAAGAACAAAAAAAAGTTGTTGATACTCGTTTAGAACAAGCTAAAGACCGTTTGCAAACGATTCAAACTTCTGAAGTGAATCAAAATGTAGTTGTTTCTTTATTTGAGTCAGAAAGTGTTTCAGATTTATTTAACCGCGCATATGTTTTAGCAACATTGCAATCTGCTGGAAACGATCAGATGGATATAGCAAAAGAAGAACAAGAAAAACTAGTTATTCTACAAGAAAAAGTAACGACTGAAGCTACAGCATTAGAGAAACAAACAGACAATTCAAGAAAACAAAAAGCTGAATTAGATAGTCAGGTTGCAAGTTTACAAAAAACAATGGATGATAATCAAGAGAACTTAAATAAGTTAGATAAAGAAAAAAAAGTCGAAGAAACAAGAATAGCAGCAGCTAAAAAGGCTGAAGAAGAAGCAGCAGCTGCTGAAAAAATCAAAGTAACTCAAATCACAGCAAAATTAAATGAAGAAAAAGAAAATGAAAAAGAAACAAATGCACCAGAAACAAATAAGGTAGCTAGTTCAACACAACCAAAAACAGAAAAAAAACAAGAACCAACACCAACACCAACACCAGCACCAACACCAGCACCAGCACCAGCACCAGCGCCTTCAACAGGCAAAACAATGGTCGTTTCAGCAACAGGGTATTCTACAGCTCAACCAGGATTGAGCACCCATACTGCAACTGGAATCAATTTATTGAAAAATCCAATGGTGATAGCTGTTGATCCACGTGTCATTCCATTAGGTACAAGACTTGAAGTTCCAGGTTATGGAATTGCTATTGCAGGAGATACTGGCGGAGCAATAAAAGGCAATAAAATCGATATTCATTTCCCAACAGTTGGACAAGCATTATCATGGGGAAGGAAAACAATTACAATCAAAATTTTAAATTAAGAATTAAATGAAAGAATAGGTGAATGAGTTGGCTGAAGAAGTAGATATTGATTTTTATCAGGATAAAGATGAGTCAGCTTTTTTAGAAGCGTGGGAAGAAAAGTATGGTCCAATCACGAATGATGAAATTGATGAATTATATCAGAAAATAGCTTTAGATATCAGAGAAAAAGTTCAAACTGAGCAAATCAAACTAGGGAAAAAATATATGTATCAAGAAGTTTTAGTTGGCTATTGTGACTATAGTGCAGGTAATAATTTATTCCTATTTGGTCAATCAAAAAAATAAAGTAAATAAAAAGGCCGACAAAATAATTTTTGTCGTTTTTTTGTCTTCATTTTATGAAAAGACAAAAGCCTTTACAAATAGGAAAGAGAATTGTAAGATAATGACGTTTAGGTCGTCTAAAAGTAATGGGAGGCAAAAAAATGACCAGTCAACATATAAATCATAAGTTACAACTGCTTCCTGATTTACCTGGATGCTATATAATGAAAAACAAAGAATATGAAATTATTTATATTGGAAAAGCTAAAAACCTACGAAATCGTGTACGCTCTTATTTTAAAGGAACTCATGAAGGTAAAACTGAATTACTCGTAAAAGAGATTGTGGATTTTGAAACCATCATAACAGGAACCGATAAAGAATCTTTGTTATTAGAAATTACATTAATAAAAAAACACCAACCTAAATACAATATAAAATTAAAACAAGGAACTAGCTACCCATATCTGAAAATTACAAATGAACGTGATCCTCAATTAATCATTTCCTCTGAAGTGAAAAAAGATGGGGGTATTTATTTTGGACCTTATCCAAACGTTTATGCTGCAAGTGAAACACAACATTTCATCCAAAAAATTTATCCGTTAAGAAGGTGTAATGGGACTCAAAAAAGAGCTTGTCTCTATTACCATATGGGACAATGTTTAGGACCGTGCGATCACGAAGTACCGATTGAAGAATACAAAGCACAAATAGAAAATATCAAGCGGTTTTTAAATGGCGATGTTAAAACAATTAAAAAAGAACTACGTGCTCAAATGATTGAAGCAGCTAGCAATCAACTCTACGAAAGAGCAGCTGAATACCGAGACCAAATTCACTATATAGAAACTACAGTCGAAAGGCAGAATATTATTACAAGTGATTACACAAATCGTGATGTATTTAGTTTCTACATGAACAAGGGTTGGATTTCTATACAAGTCTTTTTTATTCGGCAAGCAACATTGATTAAACGGGAAGCGACAATTTTCCCTTGTTACGATACACCGCAAGAAGAGTTGTCATCTTATATTGTCCAATTTTATCAAGAAGAGAATCACATCCTGCCTAAAGAGATTTTAGTACCTGCAGAAATGGATACAGCAGTTTTAGCAGAAGTTTTAGGGATATCAGTTAGGATACCCGTTAGAGGACGCAAAAAAGATATGCTAGATCTTGCGACGAAAAATAGTGAAATCACACTAAATGAAAAGTTTAAGCTTATTGAAATGGACGACCGAAAAACAATTGGTGCAGTAAAAGAACTATCCGAAGCGATGAATTTACCTTACCTTACTCGAATCGAAGCTTTTGATCATTCTAATATTCAAGGAACTAATCCTGTTTCTGCAATGGTATCTTTTGAAGATGGACAACCAAATAAAAGTAATTATCGTAAATATAAAATTAAAACAGTTCACGGCAGCAATGAATTAGCAACGACTGAAGAAGTTATCCGAAGACGTTATGAACGCTTGTTACAAGAAGGCAAACCACTTCCTGATTTAATTTTGATGGATGGGGGAAAAATACAAGTAAATGCGGCTATTAATATTTTAGAAAATGAATTAGGTCTAGATATACCAGTAGCTGGAATGGTTAAAGACAACAAACATCGTACATCTTCATTAATTTACGGAGAAAATCATAAAGAAATTACGTTGAAGCCAACGAGTCAAGCATTTTATTTAGTCCAACGCATTCAAGATGAAGTTCACCGTTTTGCGATTACTTTTCATCGCCAGTTACGCAATAAAAATAGCTTATCTTCTAAACTAGATCAAATAGAGGGAGTAGGACCAAAGACAAGAACTAAGGTTTTGAAACAATTCAAGTCTTTAAAAAAAGCGAAGGAAGCAAACATCGAAGAAATTAGAGGCTTAGGTATTCCCGCAAAAGTAGCAGAACGAATAAAAAAAGAATTAGATTAAAAAAGAAGAAGGAAACCAAATTAATGGTTTTCTTCTTCTTTTTTAACTGAGCTAGTTGAAAATACTGACATACCTGAATCAGCTATAATCAAAACGTTCGCATTGATTAATCCACTTTCGCCTCTTAAAATCAAAGCATGTTTATTTTCATCAAAATCTAGCTTTATATTTTCATCTAAGAAATGTAAACTCCAACCTTGAATAGGTAAATCACCTATAGAAGTTTTAATGAGAGAATCAACTTCAGGGTCTTCTTTTTCTGTTATTTTTAAGAGGAAGATGCCGTTATTCCCGCATACACAACCAATTCGAGATTCGTAATAAATAATGAGTTTGCCAACTACGCGTTCTTTTGCTAAAGAAATTCGTTCTTTTGCGCTTTCGGTTATTTCTAAAAACATATCTCATCGCCTCCATCTAGTTAGACTAATAATAACGCAGATAAAGCATGAAATCTATTCTTGAATCCTAAAAAAGGGAGAGAAATATAAAGCTTTTAGACCGAATCACTTTATGAAAAGCGCAAGATGATGACAGACCATCGAGCATTATTTATAAAGTGGAGGTCGGGTTTATTTTTTCGGCACGTTCTAGAATAAAAATCCGGATATGTGATAGAGGTTGGGACAGGATGTCCCAACCTCTTAGTTTTATATTAATATTTTATTTAAAAAGTCTTTTGTTCGTTCATTTTTAGGATTATTAAAGACTTCTTCGGGAGTACCTTCTTCGACAATATAACCAGCATCCATAAAGATGACTCGGTCAGCAACTTCTTTAGCAAAGCCCATTTCGTGAGTGACGACCACCATAGTCATACCTTGGCGGGCTAGAAGTTGCATAACTTCTAATACATCTCCTACCATCTCAGGATCTAAAGCACTGGTTGGTTCATCAAATAACATAATATCAGGTTGCATGGCTAAAGCTCTAGCAATAGCAACACGTTGTTTTTGTCCACCTGATAAGGAGTTTGGATAATCATTAGCTTTTTCAGATAAGCCAACTGTTTCTAATAATTCTAAAGCGTGTGTTTTAATTTCTGCTTCTTTTTGATTTTTTAATTCTTTTGGAGCTAAAGTGATATTTTCCAATACGGTTAAATGAGGGAATAGGTTAAAATGTTGAAATACCATTCCAATATTTTCTCTTATTTTATTAATATTTTTTGAATGATCACTTAGATCGTTATTGTCTATAATAACTTTTCCTCCAGAAACCTCTTCTAGTTGATTAAGGCAACGTAAAAATGTACTTTTACCTGATCCAGAAGGGCCGATGATACAGACGACCTCACCTTCTTGTATTTCTACATTCAGATCTTTTAGGACTTCTAATGAGCCAAAGCTTTTTTTGAGGTTCTCTACTTTTAATTTAGTCATTGTTCAGTCTCCGTTCCAAATAAGTTGAAAACTTAGTTAGTATAGTAATAACAATTAGATACATTAAAGCGACAACTAACCACATGTTTCCTGATGAAAATGTCCGAGAAATAATAATTTTTCCTGTTTGAGTCAATTCTACTATACCAATAACAGATAAGATAGACGTGTCTTTTAATGTGATAACAAATTGATTGATAAATGAAGGAATCATAATCTTGATAGCTTGTGGAAGGACAATTTTTCTCATAGCAACATTATAAGGAAGACCTAGACTTCTAGCAGCTTCTAATTGACCCTTATCCACAGCTTGAATTCCTCCACGAACGAGCTCTGCAATGTAAGCAGCAGTGTTTAAACTCAATGTAATAATACCAGCAACTGTTGCGGAAAGACGTAAATCAAGTAGTTGAGGAATAGAGAAGTAAATGAAAAAGGCTAGGACAATTAAAGGTATGCCACGAAATAGATCGACATACAAAGAAGCAATGATGTTCAATGTTTTATTAGGTGAAGCGCTGAATAGTCCTAAGATAACACCAACAATTGCAGCAATAACGAAGGCAACAAAAGTTAAAATTAAAGTACGGCCTAACCCTTTTAAAAGTTCGCCACTATTTTCTCTAATTAAACCAAAGAAGCCAATATCTGATGCTGCAGATACAGCATCTTCACCAATGTAAGTATCTAAGATTTCTTGGTATGTTCCATTTGCTTTGATATTGATTAGTCCTGCATCAAACATTTCAAGCAACTCAGGATTCATTCCTTTGTTTACAGCAAATCCGTATTTATCACCTGGTTCAGGATCTAATGGCGTTTTTAATTTCAAACGATCATTTTTCAGTGCATATGCCATGACTGGATAGTCTTCAAAAGCAGCATCAGAATTTCCTGCTTGGACATCTTCATACATGTTTGCTGAGTCTTCAAAAGTATTTATTTTGAAATCAATATTTTTTTGAAGTGTTTCAGCAAAAGCAGAACCTGTTGTACCGGTTTTAACGGCGACTGTTTTACCAGCTAAGTCTTCATAACTTTTGATCGTATCATCGGATTCAGCGATAGCCATTACGACACCACTTTCAAAATAAGGCTCTGAAAAATCAAAGGTAGCCTTACGTTCATCCGTGATGCTCATACCAGCAATCATCCCGTCGACTTGATTGGTTTCTAAAGCTTGTAAAGATGCGCTAAAACCAAGCGGCTTAACTTCATAGTCAAATCCTTGATCTTCAGCGATAGCTTTTAAAAGATCCATATCAATGCCAACGTAATTCCCATCCGCATCCTGATATTCGAATGGAGCAAATGTAACGTCCGTTCCAATAATATATTCACCATTTTTTGTTTGTGCAGAGGCTGTCTGCGGGTTAACGGCTGTTAAAAATAGGCCTAGTATCATTATTATAGCTGGTAAAAATAACGAGCGCTTGTGAATGTTCATAAGTTTCCTCCTTTGTCATATTTTTATATTTTAATTTAAATTTAAGCAGATTGCAACCAATATATCATCTGGCAATGTAAGAACATCTGACATCGAATTTATTGGCAACTCCTTGAGTTGAATTTTATCCTGCTCTTAGTTATAGTTATGAAATAAGATTAAGGAGTGACATGAAAGATGATAAGAATGGCCGAAAAGAAAGATACAAAAGAATTATGTGAATTAATTTGGATTGTGCTAAAAGATATGGAATTGCCAATATTGAAGGAATTACCTGAAAAACAACTAAAAAGGTTGATGCAAGAAGCTATGCTAGATGAAGATTATCGTTACAGTTATCGTAGAGGGATTGTTTGTATTCGTAACAACCAAATAGCGGGTGTTAGTTACGGATATAAAGGTGAATTAGAACCCTTTATTGATCAACCATTAACCAAAATAATGGGGGAATTATATCTTGAGAACAGCTTGTTATTTACAGATGAAGAGACCCAATCTGGGGAATGGTATCTAGATATTCTCGTAACAGAACCAACATTTCGCAGACAAGGTGTTGCAGTAGAACTATTATCTGCACTTCCTGATTTTGCTGAAGAACAAAATGAACCCATCATTGGGTTGAATTGTGATGAGGAAAATGGGCCAGCTAAACAATTATATGAAAAAATGGGTTATCAGAAAATTGGAGAACGAGTGATAAGCGGGCATCGTTATCATTACATGCAGTACACTTTGAAATAAAAAGAAGTGCAACATACGGGAAGAGGGAGTGGGAAAAAATCCCTCTCCCTCCTTTTTATTAAAATAATTTAGATGAATTGAATGGACTGTTCTTTTAGTCGTTTTGTTTTAACCGGCATTCTTGTTAACGTTAGATGATCGACAATGACTGCGATACACGAACAAACAGGAACATTCTTTTGCTGATTAATAGCTAAAGAATAAAAATCACCATAAGGTAAGTAGGCTTTTTCCATCTCCATTATTGTTTCTTGTCCGCGCTTAATCCAATAGTGGTTGTTGTCAAAATCACCTTTTATAACCCATTTTAAATGACTAACTTTGAAATAAGGCCCATTTATTCCCTGGTATTTTGTGATGGTAGCTACTTTATTACCAGCAACAAACAAATCAAATTTAGGGAATACCGATAAAATAGTTTGTTTTACTTCAACCAATAAATTGCCATCCATGGCATATAATGAAAGGCCATCGCCAATCCGACCCCATTTACCAACAATAAGATAAACATCTTTACCTGTTCCATCGGTAACGATTATTCTGTTTTTTATGGATACATAGTCTTGTTTCATATAAAGATGAATCATTTTACTCACCTCAATTTAGTATTTAACTGTTTTTATAGGAACAAATGGAACTATTTCTTTTTCTTTCTTCTTAATTATAACAAAAAAATGTCAAAAAACGAAGAGGTTAAAAAATAGTTCACTTACAAGAAATGAAAAAAAGAGTCGGGCCTACGACTTATCTGCTGAAAAGAACACATAAGTAATAGGTCAAACTCTTTGATTATTATCTGTTTGTATTATTAAAGACCTGATTTAAATCTTGGATTGCTTTGACTAATTCATCTAACTTATTTTCCATTCGCTGTAAAAGAAACCAAGCTACAAAGATAGGAAACCCAAGATTACCGATAACTTCCACAATTACAGACAGCCATTCTGAACTTGTTCCCATTAAAACTCTCCTTTCCTTATTCATTCGTTCTAAAAAGATAACGAAAGAGAAAGGTGAATCGTTACCTTTTAGTTATAAGTGATAAGGAGAACGGATTTAAAAGTAACCTCAAAAAAACCCCTAAAACGCCCTTTTAGCTCAAAAATAATTACTTCATATAAAAAAATGTGCTTTAGGATAGAAGCTAAAAAAAGAATGGATTTTGGATCATTCATCGCTTTTCTAGAAACCTACTAAATGGTCTGCTAAATGGGTAGTGTAGCGCTATTTTTACTGGAATGGACAAGTTGGAAAGAAAGTTTCTTAGACTTATCCATTTTCGTAAGATAAGATAACCGGTATTATCAAATCAGGGTGCGTAGCAAAGAAGAGTTAAGAATAAACGGTATAAGTTTCTACGCTAAAAACTTATATCTTCAATAGTTTGAAAATAGTGATGTAAAAAATGCTATAAATGATTCAGGAAATAAAAAAATTCTATCAACCGCTAGTTAGAGTGAAGGCGGTTGATAGAATACTTAGTTAGATAGTTTCTTGTTTAGACAAACGGTAGCCACTGTGGAAAACAGAGCCGATATATTGATTGTATTGGAATCCATTACGAATGGCTTCTGTAACAAAATCTTTTGCTTTCAGAATAGATTCTTCAACGCTTAAACCTTGCGCTAGACCAGCTGTTATGGCTGCGGCAAAAGTACAGCCTGCACCATGATTGTAAGCAGGAATCATTTTTTCGCTTTCTAATACAGTAAATGTTGAACCATCATAAAATAAATCAATCGCTTTATCGCCGGCTAAAGCTTTTCCACCTTTGATCACAACATTTTTTGCTCCAAGTCCATGAATCTTTACAGCTGCTTTTTTCATGTCCTCTAGAGTAGTTAAAATTCCTAGACCAGATAGTTTACCAGCTTCAAATAAGTTAGGAGTAACCACTGTTGCTAAGGGTGTTAATACATCACGTAACGCATTAGCATTTTCTGGATTTAAAACTTCATCGTCGCCTTTGCAAATCATTACTGGATCAATAACAATATTTTCCAAATGGTTATCTTTTATAGCTTTGGCAACGACGTTGATAATTTCTACGCTTGGTAACATCCCGGTTTTCATAGCCGCAATTTTATGATCGCTTGCGAAAATTGTTTTCAATTGAGCTTCTATTACTGGAATATCAATAGTTGTTACGCCATGACTCCAGTTGTTGTCAGGATCCATTGTAGCAATTGCTGTTAAAGCAGATAGCCCATAAGTACCGTATTCAGAAAATGTTTTAAGGTCTGCTTGTATTCCAGCACCACCGCTTGAGTCACTGCCTGCGATTGTTAAGGTTCTTTTAATGTCTATCATTCTTATTCCTCCTGAAATTCAATGACCCTTTGATACTAAGTCATGATAAGTAATCTTATTATACTGTTTTATACTATTTTATCAACTAACTAATTATCACACGAGTTGTTTAGCCATCTCATCATTGAGTGCTAATAGAATAGACTGAGCCACACCGTTTTCACTATTAGCAGATGTTAAATACTTGGCATGTGCTTTTACACCATCTTCTGCATTTTCAACAGCCACGCTGTAACCCGCTACTTTTAACATGGACACATCGTTAAAATTGTCGCCAAGAGCCATAATGTCATCAGTAGGAATTCCTAATACTTCTGCTGCCCGGGCTAATGCTAAGCCTTTTTGTGCTTTAATATCGTTAATCTCAATGTTATTAACAAAAGAAGCAGTGATTGCTAACTCACCCGTTGCTCCTAATTTTTCAGCTAGTGGTTCAAGAACTTTGGGTCCCGCTTCACTAAATGTAATGATTTTCAAAATTTCAACAGCATCATTATCTAGCAGTTCTTTATAATCAGCAACATAATTGATATTCATGATTTCTAAACGAGCGGCAGCTAAGACAACAGACATTTTAAAAGTTGTATCTGGGTTAGTCTTATAAATTAATGAAGCAACGGCTTCGATACGTTTAGCTTTATTATCTGAATAAATTCCTTGGGAAGTCGTCATTTCACAATAGAGACCTAATTCGTTGATTTTTTCCAAAATAGTTTGCACCGTTTTTTTACTTACACCAATATTTTCGATGACTTCGCCTTTTTCATTATACACCTGTGCACCATTAAGTGTAATTATTGGGCAAGAGATGCCAACTTCTTCGAGGAGAGGTTTAGCTTCCGTATACCCTCGTCCAGTAGCGACCATAAAATGAACCCCGTTTTCTTGAGCAGCCAAGATAGCTTTAGCATTAATTTCTGAGATAACCATTTTTTCATTTAATAGAGTTCCATCCATATCTGACGCAATGAGTTTAATCATGATTAAATTTCCTCCTAATTTCCGTTTTATCCTAATTTAGTTTACCATTTATTCGATGAAAAAAGTATCCATACCTATTATTTTTAAGTTAATCGTGAATGAGAAGGCTAACTAAAATACTTGTGTGAAAAGGCAAAATTTAGTACGATACAGACTAAAGCAGAATCAATGAGAGAAGGCTAAGATGTGTCGATATCAATTAAAAATGATTGGGCACCAATTTTAAATCAGCCCAATTTAGACTCAACATATAAAAAATTAGCATTATTTTTGGCAGAAGAATATCGGGATCAAACAATTTATCCGGAAAAAACTCACATCTGGCAAGCGTTTGAATGGACACCTTATCATAAAGTCCGAGTAGTTATATTGGGGCAAGATCCTTATCACGGACCTAATCAAGCTCATGGTCTTAGTTTTTCTGTAAATCCTGGTGTCAAAACGCCTCCCTCTTTAGTAAATATCTATAAAGAACTCGAAGCGGATTTAGGTTATATGCCAGTTAACCATGGATACTTAAAATCGTGGGCAGATCAAGGGGTGCTGTTATTGAACACTGTTTTGACTGTTCGTAAAGGGGAAGCTCATTCTCATCGGAAAAAAGGCTGGGAAGAGGTTACTGATCAAGTTATAAAAGCGTTAAATGAACGTGAAGAGCCAATCGTTTTTCTTTTATGGGGAAAACCGTCTATAAAGAAAAGAAATCTAATTAATGAAGATAAGCATATAGTCTTAACCGCTCCACATCCAAGCCCTCTATCAGCGTATCGTGGTTTTTTTGGATCGAAGCCTTTTTCAAAAGCAAACGAAGCATTAAAAAAAATGAAACAAGATCCGATTAACTGGCAACTCCCAGATGAAGTCTGAGTTTGAAACAGAACAATTGAAATGATTGGAACTGTACTAGTTTAAATGAATAGATTATGAGGAATTCAATTAAATAAGGTGTTTTCTTGAGAAACAGAGTGAAAAAACTGTTATTTCCTGTTGAGAAATAGTATGATAGGTAAGAAGTGAAAAAACACACAAAGTGGAGGGAATTAACGTGGAATTATTTGATAGTTTAAAATTTAATATTGTAAGAAAGAATATTCGTATTGTTTTTCCAGAAGGAACAGAACCTCGTATTATTGGAGCAGTTGTGCGTTTACAAGCAGAAGAACTCATTCAACCAGTCTTACTTGGTAACCCAGATGAAATTAAAAAAGTTGCTAAGAAGCGTGGATTTAATGTAGACAACATCGAAATTATTGACCCTAATAATTATGAAGCTACTGAAGAAATGATTACAGCTTTTGTAGATCGTCGTAAAGGAAAAGTGACTCCTGAACAAGCAAGAGAAATGGTTAAAGACGAAACTTATTTCGGTACTATGCTAACGTACATGGATAAAGTTGATGGATTAGTTAGTGGTTCAATCCATTCTACTGGTGATACAGTACGTCCAGCATTACAAATCATCAAAACAAAACCTGGTGTTAGTCGTACAAGTGGTGCGTTCATTATGTTACGTGGACGTGATAATGAAAAATATTTATTCTCAGATTGTGCCATTAATGTTAATCCTAATGCTCAAGAATTAGCAGAAATTGCTGTTGAAAGTGCAAAAACAGCTGAATTATTTGGTATCGCTCCTAAAGTTGCGATGTTGAGCTTTTCAACTAAAGGGTCAGCTAGCGCAGAAGAAGCAACTAAAGTTGCAGAGGCTACCAAAATTGCTCAAGAATTGGCTCCTCATTATGAAATAGATGGTGAGTTACAATTTGATGCGGCATACGTTGCATCTGTAGCAAAACAAAAATCACCTGATTCTAAAGTTGCTGGACAAGCGACTGTATTTGTTTTCCCAGAATTACAATCAGGAAATATCGGCTACAAAATTGCCCAACGTTTCGGCAACTTTGAAGCTATTGGACCAATTTTACAAGGATTAAACAAACCCATTTCTGACCTTTCGCGTGGGTGTAATGAAGAAGACGTATATAAACTAGCAATCATTACAGCTACACAAAGCTTAATGAACGAATAATCTATTCTTTAAGAGCAAAGTCTTTCAATGGCTTTGCTTTTTTATGTACTTAAGAATTATTTAATAAGCGTTGTATGTAACTTAAGTGAGAATGTTTGCGCTTACGAATGGAGATTCTTTATAATAGAATTAGAAAAGAAATGAAGGAGGCAATTATTATGAGAATAGGAATCATAGGTGCTACAGGAAAATCAGGTTCTTGTATCACTGCAGAAGCTCTTGACAGAAGTCATTTAGTCGTTCCGCTTGTCAGAAATGCTCGTAAATTGGAAGAACAAGACTGGGAAGTAGTAGAAAAAGACTTATTTGATTTGGCGTACACGGATATCGATGGATTAGATGTAGTAGTGGATGCTTTTAAATCAGCTCAAGGACGAGAAGAACTTCATCAAAAAAGTATCGAACACCTTATTTCTGTATTAAAAGGACATAAGAAACCACGATTAATCGTGGTAGGTGGATCAGGCAGCTTGATCGTAGATAGAGAAACAGGCATGCACCTATCTGAGACTGAAGATTTTCCTAGTATCTCAAAACCCACCGCTTATAATATGGAAAAAGCGTTAGAAACATTGGAAGATACGACAGATGTAAACTGGACTTATATAAGCCCTTCAAAGTTTTTTGTACCAAAGGGTACTCGAACAGGTGGTTATCAGCTAGGAACGGACTTTCTTTTGACCAATCATTTAGGACAGAGTGAAATTAGTTATGCAGATTATGCCATTGCAGTAGTTGATGAAATTGAAAATAGAGCTTTTGAAGGCAGAAGAATTACGGTTTGTAGTAAATGATTACTAGATGAACTGAATTAAAAGAACATTCCATTAAATGCTAAATAATAGCAGCTTTTTAGTGGAATGTTTTCGCTTTTTTAAGATTCATCCATTACAATGATAGAGATACGACAATAAGAAAAGAAAACACATAGATAAGAGGGATTAGGTTGGAAAAACTTCATGCAAACAATGAATTAGAAACAAAAAAACTTGCAGCTGAATTAGCAAAATGGTTAGAACCTGGCGATTTGATTCTTTTAGAAGGAGATTTGGGAGCAGGGAAAACGACCTTTACTAAAGGTTTAGCGACTGGTTTAGGAATTAAAAGGGTCGTTAAAAGTCCAACTTATACCATCATTCGTGAATACTTAGACGGCAGATTACCACTTTATCACATGGATGTTTATCGCTTAGAAGAAACGGGTGGTACGGATTTGGGGTTAGAAGAATATTTTGAAGGAGAAGGGATTTCAATTGTCGAATGGGCTAAGTTTATTCCAGAAGATTTACCTACAGAGTATCTACAAGTTAACCTTCAACCATCAGGAGAAGACTTAATGGAAAGAGACCTCATGTTTAACGCAGTTGGGCAACACTACAATGAGTTACTCAATAACTTTTTTAAAAATCAGTAAAAAAAATAGAACCATCGACAGTTTAAAACAGCGACGGATCTATAAGGTAGTTGATTTTTGGATTAAATGTGTTTAACAAGTTTTTTTAGAGGATCGGTACCGAAATGATTTTCTAAATAGAGTAGAATTTCAGCACTCGCGTTGCTATCATCCAAAGCATGATGGTGATTTTCTAATTTAATGCCTAAATGAGCAGAGACAGTGTTTAATTTATGATTAGGAAGTTCAGTAAGGAGTTTACGACTGGATTGAACAGTGCAAAGTGTCTGGAAATGGGGTTGTTCAATCTGGTAATAATCAAGAGTTCCTTGTAAAACACCTCGATCGAATGGGAGGTTATGAGCAACAATTAACTTGTTTTCTTTAAAACAAGGTTTAATGTCTTCCCAAACACGAGCAAAGCTAGGTGCATGACGAACGTCTTCTGGATGGATGCCATGCACTTGGATGTTTCGCCAAAAGAACTCTGTTTCTGGTTTAATTAATGTATAGTAATGATCAACAATACGACTATTTTTAACAATAGTTAACGCAACAGAGCAAGCGCTGTGACGTTGGTGGTTTGCTGTTTCAAAATCTAATGCAACAAAATTCATTATTTACCTCCTCAAACGGATAGTCATTTAATAGTATAATCGTTTTTAGTTAAAAAGGCTAATTTCCGGTGCAACACGATAAAGATAAAAAAGAAGTCCTTGTTAGTTGGAAAAGAAGTTAGACACTTTTTCCCAACTGCAACAAGGCTTCTTTTTTTATTAAGCTCTTTTACGAATAACTAGTTTAGTCAATTCCATTAAAATGACTGCTCCAACAGCTAATCCAGCTGAAATTCCCCATTGAACCCAACCAAAATCAGTAGGGATAGCGAAAAATCCGCGAATACCAGGAATAACAGTTAAGCCATATAAAGTAAAACAAAAAATAACAGCAAGGATAACGTATATATTAGAAAAGAATCCTGCTCCAATAGAAGTTTGTGAATTAGAACGAGCAGGGAACGTTTGCAAGGTACGTGCTAATATTAAAGTCGTAAAGGCCATTGCGACACTCATTTCATTCGAGTATCCTAACCCGATGTATTGAGAGATAATAACAGCAATACCGATAAGTGTTCCCCGATAAAGAACAGAAATAAGTGTTTGTCCGGCAAAAATACCTTCGTTCGGATCTCTTGGTTTACGCAACATAACGTCCGGTTCACCTTTTTCCATACCTAATGCAATCGCTGGAACAGAGTCGTTGACTAGATTAATGAATAAGAGTTGTAAAGCAGTGAATGGATTGACCCAGTTCATTATTAACGCGACGATAATAGCAATAATGGCTCCTAGATTGCCAGCGAATAGATAAGCAATAGCCTTTTTGATGTTGTCATAGACGTTACGTCCTACTTCAACAGCACTAATGATAGAAACGAAATTGTCATCGGTTAAAACCATAGCAGCAGCATCTTTAGCTACATCTGTTCCACTACCCATGGCAATACCGATATCCGCTTGTTTTAGAGCAGGTGCATCGTTGACACCATCACCAGTCATAGCGGAAACTTTGTCTTTATTTTGCCATGCACGTACAATTCTGATTTTGTTTTCAGGTGAAACACGAGCATAGACAGAAATTTGTTCCAATTGAGCGTTTAATTCATCTTCTGTTAACGCGTCTAGTTCTTGACCGGTTAAAGCAATATCGCCTTCTTTTGAAATTCCAATATCACGTGCGATTGCTTGTGCAGTCGTTTTGTGGTCACCTGTAATCATAACGGTCTTAATGCCGGCTTTTTTGGCTTCATCAACAGCTCCGTAGACAGCCTCACGAGGAGGGTCAATCATAGCCATAATACCAACTAGAATTAAATCATTTTCATCTTCAAATTGGATAGTATGGTTAATAGCAATCGGTTTATAAGCAAATGCTAGCACGCGCAATGCACGATCTGAAAAGGCTTCGTTTTTGTCTTCTATTATTTTTAACCGTTCTTCAGTTAATGGAAGAACTTCTCCATTTATTAAAACTTTCGTACTGCGTTCAAAAATAACGTCTGGTCCACCTTTAGTCAGCATGACTGCTTCATTGTCAATCGTATGAACAGTGGACATCAATTTTCGATCAGAATCAAAAGGTAATTCAGCAACACGTGGATAGTGCGTTCGTAAATCTTCATATGGTTGATTTACTTTGTTGCTAAAAGATACCATAGCGACTTCAGTGGGGTCGCCTAATTCTTGTCCGGTTTCATTGATAGTAGAGTCATTGGCCAACACAGCAACTTGCATAAGGCGTTTTTCGTCAAATGTCCATGTCTCCGGTTTGTCGTTAAAGGGAGAAGACTGACCATTTAATAAAAAGTAATCAACAATAGTCATTTTATTTTGCGTCAATGTTCCCGTTTTATCTGTACAGATAACGCTTGTTGCACCTAATGTTTCTACAGCAGGCAATTTACGGATGATGGCGTGACGCTTAGCCATTTTATTCGTGCCCATTGAAAGAACGATTGTAACAATAGATTGTAACGCTTCAGGAATAGCAGCAACAGCTACAGCCACGGCAAACATAAAGGCATTTAGTAAGTCAACGCTAATATTAGCGGTACCACCAAAGTAAATACGGGCGGCTTCAATAACGAAAATGAGAATAGAGAGGATCAAAATACCAATTCCAAGTTGTTTGCTAAATTGATCTAGTTTTTTCTGTAGAGGTGTCTGTTTTGTCATTGCATTTTCAAGCAAATTCGCAACTTGCCCAATTTCAGTTTGGTTTCCTGTGGCAGTGATAACGAATACACCACGTCCATAGACGACTAATGTTCCACTATGAACCATGTTAGCGCGATCTCCAATAGGGACAGTGTTTGAAAGTGTAGTGATATCTTTGTCGGCCGGAACAGATTCACCAGTCAGCATGCCTTCGTCAATTTTCAATGATCCAGCTTCAATTAAGCGACCGTCAGCAGGGACATAGTCTCCAGCATCCAAAACGACTATATCACCAGGGACTAATTCATTTGCGGGTATAGTTATTTTTTCACCATTCCGAATGAGTTTAGCTATCGGAGCTGACATATTTTTTAAAGCATCCAAGGATCCCTCAGCTTTTTTTGTTTGAACCACACTAACAATTGAATTAATCATTAAAACAGCAAAAATAATGAGAGATTCAACTACAGAGCCCATTAAAATTTGAACAACGGCTACGATTAATAAGACAACAACCATGGCATCTTTAAATGTTTCTAGAAAAAGCTTTAAGACCGAGTCCTTTTTTACCGATTTCAGTTCATTGGTACCATGTTTTTCAAGGCGGGTTTTAACTTCCGTATCTGTTAACCCATTTGTTGTAGTATTTAATTCTGATAAAACGATCTTTTGCTCTTTTTGATAATATTCCATAAATGACACTCCTTAATAAGTATGATGTGAATCATTTGCTATTGCGACTAGATATTGGCTTATCGGTTTAATACTAGAAAAAACCCAATAGATTGTATACATTAACCGATACGAGAATACCCCCTTAAATTTTTTAAGAAAAATGATAAAAAAAGAGACTTATGCAGAATTATTTCTTTACAGAAACAATGTGCATAAGTCTCACCGTTTAAGACAACACCAGTAAATTTTGCGAATTTACTTGTTGGTGATGTTGCCACAGCAAATGCTGCCAGTTACTCCCTTATGTATAAAAATAGGTAGCTTACCTTTTTCTTCTTACACAGTATATAATTTATTTTTTTATATTGCAATTAAAACCACTATTTTTTAGCTTTTTTATAAAATGATTAAATAAGAAGCAATCAATTTCTTGTATTCGCTTCCGTTAAAATGTATACTTGTTTTAAAGTTAATGTATAGACAAATTAACAAATGGAGTAAATTGAAAAGGAGAGAATAAATATGAATTATCCATTCCCAGAAAATTTTTGGTGGGGTTCAGCAGCTAGCGGTCCGCAAACGGAAGGTATTTACCAAGGTGACAATAAAGGACAAAACATCTGGGACCATTGGTATGAAACAGAACCTGAAAAGTTTTTTAATCAAGTAGGACCAGAAAAAACATCTCGTTTCTACAAAAAGTATCAAGAAGATATTCAGTTAATGAAACAAACTGGACATAATAGCTTTAGAACCTCTATTCAATGGAGTCGATTGTTTCCAGATGAAACGGGAAAACTAAATCAAGTGGGAGTCGATTTTTATAATGCAGTAATTGATGAGTTGCTTGCGAATGATATCGAACCGTTTATAAACTTGTATCATTTTGATATGCCAATGTGGCTGCAAGAGAAAGGCGGTTGGTTAAATCGTGAGACAGTAGAGGCGTATACTCTATTCGCCAAGACTTGTTTCGAGTTGTTTGGCGATCGCGTAAAAAAATGGTTTACTCACAATGAACCCATTGTACCCGTTGAAGGAGGTTATCTCTATCAATTCCATTACCCAAATGAAGTGAATATGAAACACGCTGTTCAAGTAGCTTATCACGAAGTTCTTGCAAGTGCGAAAGCCATAAAAAAATATCGTGAAATGAAACTTGATGGTGAGATTGGTATTATTTTAAATCTTACACCGAGCTATCCGCGTGATGAAAATAATCCTGAAGATGTCAAAGCTGCTTCAATTGCAGATGCATTTTTTAATCGCTCTTTTCTTGATTCAGCTGTAAAAGGAGAATTTCCAAAAGACTTAGTAGATTTATTGCGTGACATTAATCATCTACCTGAAACTGAGTCAGGAGATTTAACGATTATTAAAAAAAATACCGTAGATTTATTAGGTGTGAATTACTATCAACCAAGAAGAATCAAAGCAAAAGAGTCTTCTAGTAAATTGGCAGAGGATCCAATGCCGGATGATTATTTCGATAATTATATTATGCCAGGACGTAAAATGAATCCTTATCGAGGATGGGAAATTTACGAAAAAGGAATTTATGATCTATTAACGAATTTACGAGAAAATTATGGGAACATTCGTTGTTTCATTTCTGAAAACGGAATGGGCGTTGAAAATGAAGAACGTTACATCAATGAAGAGGGTTTAATAGAAGATGATTACCGCATTGAATTTATCAAAAATCATTTAGTCTTTGTTCATCAAGCTATTCAAGAGGGAAGTAATGTACAAGGGTACCACATGTGGACTTGTATGGATAATTGGTCATGGATGAATGCCTATAAGAATCGCTATGGTTTCATTGCTGTTGATTTAGCTCAAGAAGGAAAAAGAACGATTAAAAAAAGTGGTCATTGGTTTAAAGAAATGACAAGTCAAAATGGATTTTAAGTTCAATAACTAAAATAGACAACAAAATCCCGGTTGCGTTTATGCTCAATCGGAATTTTGTTGTTTATTCATTGTTTAGAATGAATAAACATCTAATAGGCAGCTAACAGAATATAAAAAGTAAGTGTATCTATCTTAATTTATATAAAAGATAAGTTATTATAATTAAAAGGCTAGACATTTAAAAAGATAAATGGTATTCTTTAATTGTAATCGATTTCAAGATAAGAACAGCTGATTAAGACTAGGCCGGTTATCAGTCAGCAAAAAACACAGAAAAGAGGAAATATCAATGAATGGATTTATTGATAAATTAGGCGAAAAATTAATGCCGATTGCTGGAAAACTGGGTGAAAATCGTTACCTTAAAGTTTTACGTGATGCATTTATGCTTGCTTTTCCAATCACTATGTTTGGATCAATTGTAGTTGTATTAAATAACTTGCCATTTTTCAGTGATGCAACAAAAGGTACTTTAGGAAACTTGTTTGGAAATGGACAAAACGCAACGATGTCGATTATGACCATTTTTGTCACGTTTGGTATCGGATATTACTTAAGTAAATCGTACGATGTTGAAGGTATTTTTGGTGGAGCAGTTTCATTAGCTTCTTACTTGATTTTGACACCGTTCTCAATGTTAAGTGAGTCAGGAGAAACAGTAACTGGTGTGTTAGCGCTAGATCGTCTAGGTGCAAAGGGGATGTTTATCGGTATGATTGCAGCATTTGTTGCAGCAGAAATTTATACACGAATTATAAAAAAAGGCATCGTCATTAAAATGCCCGATGGTGTTCCGCCGGCAGTTGCAAATTCATTTGTAGCCTTATTACCTGCTATTATTACATTAACAACTTTTTTATTAATTAATGCAGTAGTTATTGGATTCTTTAATACAAACCTACATGATGTTGTTTACACGGCTATTCAACAACCACTTACAGCTCTTGGTAGTGGATTACCGGCTACATTGATTGCAGTATTCTTAGTTCAATTCCTATGGTTCTTTGGATTACATGGTCAAATTATTGTTAACTCAGTAATGGATCCTATCTGGAACACGTTAGCTTTAGAAAACCTTGATGCTTATAAAGCAGGTGAAGCTTTACCACATATTGTAACGAAACCATTTATAGAAATTTATACGGTTGGTATGGGCGGATCAGGAAGTACGTTGATTGTTGTTTTATTATTAGCTTTTGTTATGAAAAGCAGACAAAATAAAGATATCGGTCGCTTAGCTTTAGGACCTGCACTCTTTAACGTAAATGAACCATTGATTTTCGGTATGCCTTTAGTATTAAACGCTTCAATTTTTATTCCTTGGATTCTTGCTCCATTAGTAACAACAGCATTCAACTATACTGTAATGGCTGCAGGAATATTCCCAATCCCAACTGGAATAATAGTACCATGGACAATACCTGTTGTTATTAATGGTATTATGGCTACAAGCTCATTTATGGGTGGATTGCTTCAAATTATAGATATGGCCCTTATCGGAGTAATTTGGTTCCCATTCTTGAAATTAGTTGATCGCGCTAATTTAAATCAAATAAAAATGAGTGAGCCTGAACGAGCTTAAGCTAAAAAAACGACTAATCATTTGTGATTGGTCGTTTTTTTGTGTGAAAGTGAAAATGAATTAAAAGAAAACGCTAAAATAATAATAAAGCATCGTTAAAAAGACTAGTCTTTTTAAGACATCTGAGGTATGATATTCATGATGTATAGGAGGTGCGCAAATGGTAAAATACGAAACCATTGCTAATGAAATAAGAAAAAGAATAGTAAAAGGGACGTACCCAATTGAGTCGCTTATTCCTGATCAAATAAGCTTAGCAAAAGAATTTGAAGTTAGCCGGATGACGATGAAAAAAGCTTTAGATATCCTTGCAATGGAGGGTTTGATTTATCGACAGCGTGGTTCCGGGACGTATGTAATGAAAACGGCACTATTGAATCAAAAAGATTCAGCTGTGAATGAATACGAAGGTTTAACTAAACAATTGAATGGACAAAAAGTTACTAGTAAAGTTATTGAATTTAATGTGGAATTTCCATCAGAGGAGATTATGAAACATTTAATGATAAAAAAAAATCAGCCGGTTTATAATTTGATTAGATTGCGTATTGTTAATGGCAACCCTTATGTATTAGAGCATACGTATATGCCAATTGATTTAGCAGTAGGGTTAACGGAAGAGATTTTAGAACAGTCTATTTATCGGTATATTCATGAAGAATTGGACTTGCATTTTGGTGGAGCTTTTAGAAAGATTCATGCAGATAAGTCATCTAAATATGATCAAGAATACCTTGATTGTAAAGTAAATGATCCAGTATTAGAAGTAGAGCAAGTGGTTTATTTAAAGGATGGACGCCCATTCGAATATTCTCGGAGTCGTCATCGTTATGATACGCGTAGCTACACGATTTCAGACATTAATAAAAGCAATTAATCAAAAAAAGCATCCTAACCTATGTTCAGTAGGATTAAGATGCTTTACCTATTTATTTTAAAATTAATTCGACTGGACAATGATCAGAACCCATAATTTCTGAGTGAATTTTTACATTTTCCAATTGATTTTCAAGCCGCTTCGAAATACAAAAATAATCTATTCTCCAACCAGCATTATTTTTACGTGCATGGAAACGATAATTCCACCAAGAATAAGCGCCTTCTTCTGTAGGATAAAAATAACGAAAAGTATCTAGAAAGCCTTTATCAAGTAAAGAGGTAAAGTTAGCTCGTTCTTCATCAGTAAATCCTGCACTCTTATGGTTTTTTTTCCAGTTTTTTAAATCACTATTTTTGTGGGCAACATTTAAATCCCCGCAAAAAATAACGGGCTTTTCACGGTCTAGTTTAGCTAGATAATCAGTGAAATCACGATCCCATGTCATTCGATAGTCTAAACCGGCTAGATTGCTTTGCGAATTGGGAGTATAGCAAGTAACGACATAATATTCAGGATAGCTAAGTGTGATTACTCGTCCTTGTTTATCATGTTCTTCCTTGTTGATGCCATAAGAGACACTTAGTGGTTCGTATTTAGTGAAAATAGCCGTTCCAGAATAGCCCTTTTTTTCTGCATAGTTCCAGTAATCATAATAACCAGGCAATATTAAGTCAATTTGACCTTCTTGCAATTTAGTTTCTTGCAAACAAAAAAAGTCTGCATCGAGTTCTTCGAAGATATCAATAAATCCTTTTTTTACAATAGCACGTAGACCATTTACATTCCATGAAATAAATTTCATTAGTAGTGAGCTCCTTTCAAATAAACTTTCATTTTTATTGTACATGATGGAACAAAAATAGTACATTTAGGTGGAGCACTTATTTATAAATCAGTCAATATTCTTAATAAACATTCAAATAGTGAAAAGAAATGAGGCGTAATAATGTTAAAAGTTGGAATAATTGGATTAGGTGGAATTGCACAAAAAGCTTATTTACCTATCGATATGGCGATGCAAGGCAAAGTGGAGTGGCATCTTTATACCCGTAACCAAGAAAAGCTTCAAGTTATTGGAAACCAATACAATAACGTTAATCTCCATTATTCTATAGAAGCGCTAATTGAAAGTGGCATAGAGGCAGCTTTTGTTCACACAGCAACACATACACATGCTCTAATTGTTAAACAATTAATAGAAAAAGGAATCCATGTTTATGTAGATAAGCCTATAAGTGAAAATTTAAAAGAAGTAGAAGAATTAATTCAACTAGCCAAACAAAAAAACGTATTGCTTACAGCAGGATTCAATCGACGATTTGCTCCAATGATCCAAAAACTAAAAGCTGTCCCAGATAAAAATATGGTGTTTATTCAAAAAACAAAACCAAATAGTACAGGAACGGTAAAGTTTGCCATTTATGACATGTTTATTCATGTATTAGATACAGCTTTATACCTATTAGATGACCCAATCACCGATATGTCTTTTAGTGTGAATGAAAAAGATGGGAATTTAAACAATTGTGTGGTTCATTTAACAACTAAAAATACCACTTGCGTAGCGTCAATGAATTATGTTTCTGGAGCTAACCGTGAATCTGTTGAGGTTCATTCGCCTACTGGGATGCACCGAGTCATTAATTTAGCGGAATACCAAAGTGATGCTAATGGTGCACAGCTTATTCAATCCTTTGGCGACTGGGAGCCGACGCTTGAAAAAAGAGGTTTTGCACCACTAATCCGATTATTCTTGGCCGCTGTTGAGTCGGGTGAGAACCCAGTCTCGACTCAATCGACTTTAATATCCCATCAACTGTGTGATAAAATTGTTGAAAATAAATGAAGAAGGCCATCTAAGGAAATACAAAAAAACACCTTATTATTTAGTAGAGAAATAACACAGAAAAAATAATTTTCAGTAGAATAGATTTTCTGTTATCATAAATTTAATAATAGGCTTTACTTTTCATTTGATGAGTCTATAATACATTTGTGCGTCTAAGTTTTTTGAGAAAGAGGTTGCCTTTATGTTATCAGATAAATTTAGAAAACTATCGATATCAACCCGGATAGCTTTCAGTTTTGCTTTAGTTATTTTCATTGGTTCATTATTATTGAGTTTGCCTATTAGTACGGCAGCGACTTCACAAAATACCTACTTTGATAACTTATTTACTGCTGTGTCCTTAACGAGTGTTACAGGATTAGCTACTACTTCGGTGGCAGAATCGTATACTATTTTTGGGCAAGTAATTAGTATCATACTGATGCAAATAGGTGGACTAGGGCTAATGACAATCATTGCTACTATTTTGATTAGATTTGGGAAAAAAATTAGTTATACAGATGCTATGGCCGTTAAAGAGGCTTTAAATCGAGATAAATTGGGTGATTTCAAAACTTACGTATTGTCGATATTTAAATATACTTTAGTCATTGAAGGAGTAGGAATGTTTTTACTGTCGTTCCGTTTTGTTCCTGATTTTGGGTGGGCTAAAGGCTTATTCACCTCTTTATTTTTAGCGGTTTCAGGTTTTTGTAATGCTGGATTTGATAATATGGGAGCAGTTAGCCTTCAGAATTATGTTCAAGATCCTTTAGTAAACTTCGTTATTGCTACATTGATTATCTTAGGTGGAATTGGTTTTTCTGTTTGGTTCGATGTCACCTCTAATATGTATTCAGTTATTAAAAATAAAAAAAAATTAGGATTTAAAAAAATGTACCGCTTGCTAAGACCTCATACGCGCTTAGCCGTTAATGTATCATCTATTTTGTTACTAACAGGAACAATCATGTTTATGGCAGTGGAATGGAATAATACTTCTTCAATTGGAAATTATACCATCCCTCAAAAAGTAATGGTTTCCTTTTTCCAATCTGTTACGATGAGAACAGCTGGTTTTGCAACAATTGATTATGCGACTGTTCTACCATTTTCGTTATTATTCTCCATCTTTCTGATGTTTATCGGAGGTTCCCCAGGGGGGACAGCCGGTGGGATAAAAACAACAACATTTGCATTGGTAATCTTATTAGTCATAAATGAAATAAGAGGTCAGAATAGCATTAATTATGCAAGTCACTCTATCCCGGTCGAAACGATTCGTAGAGCAATCGTAGTGGTCTTCACTTTTTTTGCTTGTTTGATGACTGGCTTTAGTATTTTATTAATTGTTGAAGAGCAGTCCTTTATAATGTTGCTATTTGAGGCAGTCTCAGCATTGGGAACGGTTGGTATAAGCGCTAATTTAACGCCAGAATTATCGCGAATAGGTCAGACCGTTTTAATGGTATTTATGTTTATTGGACGGATAGGCCCAATTACGATTTTCTTAAGTCTTGTCAGAAGAAAACGAAAAGGAAAAGGAAAAGAAAGAGTCTACGCTAAAACAAATATTTTAATTGGATAGGGGAGATCTTAAAATGGCAACAAAAACAGTTGGTGTATTGGGTTTAGGTATATTTGGTTCTTCAATTGCTAAAGAATTAAGTGAGTTTGATTGTGAAGTGATTGCTGTCGATTTAGATGTAAGCAATGTAGATCGAGTAGAGCCTTTTGTTACAGAAGCTATCCAAGGAGATATCACAGACTTAGAGTTTCTAAAAAATATAGGACTTGAGAATTGTGATGTTGTCGTTGTAGCAACAGGAACTAGTCTTGAAGCTAGCGTCCTAGCAGTAATGAATTGTAAAAAAATGAATATTGATAGGATTGTTGCTAAAGCAAAAAATAAAATGTTTATGGAAGTTTTAATGGCTGTCGGAGCAACAACAGTTGTTCGCCCAGAAAAAGAAATGGGAACAAGAGTAGCCAAAAACTTATTAAGACGTCATATAACTGACATTGTTGACTTAGATGATCAATATGCTGTAATTGAATTTTTCCCACCAATCAAATGGGTTGGCCATTCTTTAGAAGAACTAGATTTGCGTAAACGCTATGAAATGAATGTTATTGGCATCAGAAAAAAAATAGAAAGAAAGTTAGATGTTTCATTCGGACCAGATTACATTATGCAGAGTAATGACATTATAGTAGGGATAGCAGAGTCTGAAATATTTGAACGTTACGATTATCTTAATAAGTTAAAATAAGCCTGAATAATCACCTTTATTCTCGAAACCGATACTAAATAGTTAGTGTGCCACTATTTTTTGATGGACTCGTTTAGGATGAGTTTGATACTAGCATAAATCCCGAATCATTATTTGGTGAACAGTTGTGAAGCTTACAAGTCTCGGTAGTGTGTTCTTTCGGATGGAGAAGTCGGTGTCATTTTGACCACGATTTCTCCATGCTTGTTTTTTTAGACAAGTTTAGATGGAAACTATCTCAAGGTGTCTATTTTGATACTAGGATGGACAAGTTGGAAAGAATTTTTTTGAATCTTGTCTATTTTCTTGAATAAGATACAATAAGCGAATCGGCTATATCTAATTAGTGTCATAGCGAAGAAGGAAAAGCAGCATATACTCTATGTAAGTATATGCTGAAATCCTATTTCTTTAATAAGAAGGTAAAAAAACTTATGTAAAAAAATACTCTGAATAGTTCAGGATAATACTGTGAAAAAAGCAATAAAAGAAAAGAAAGCTAAAGTTATTTTAATTAGTTGAGTTAAAAATCTGAAATTAGCGTGAGAATAGGCACAAAAGCTGTTCAAATGACTGGTTGGCATGTTAGAATATTGAGTAGTAAATTAACTTTGAGAGGGTCATTATGCAATGCTAATAACAAAAATGAAAGAACAGTTTCCTAATTCAATAATAAAAGAAAAAGAACCATTGTCTCTTTACACTTATACAAAAACAGGCGGACCAGCAGATATATTAGTATTGCCTCAAGAAAAATCTGAGGTTGTTGAGTTAGTGGAATGGATTAACAAGAATGAGTTGGCATTAACAGTTTTAGGGAATGCTAGCAATTTAATTGTAAAAGATGGTGGCATCCATGGGGTGGTTATGGTCTTAACTGAAATGAATGATATTTCTATTTCTAAAAATCGCATTATTGCGCAAAGTGGCGCACGTTTGATTGACACCTCCTATGCCGCATTAAATGCTGAATTAACAGGTTTAGAATTTGCTTGTGGTATTCCTGGTAGCATTGGGGGAGCCGTATTTATGAATGCTGGAGCTTACGGAGGCGAGGTTAGCGAAGTCATTCATGAGGTTACTATTTTGACTCGTTTAGGAGAGGTAAAAGAATTAAAAAATAAAGACCTTGATTTCCGCTATCGCCACAGTTCGATACAAGATACGAGAGATATCGTTTTAGAAGTTGAGTTTCACTTAGAAAAAGGGGAAACTTCTGAAATAGAAGCACGTATGTTGGAATTAACTTTCTTACGAGAGTCTAAACAACCCTTAGAATACCCTTCTTGCGGAAGTGTATTTAAACGGCCAACAGGCTATTTTACAGGGAAATTAATCCAGGAGGCTGGATTACAAGGTAAAACTTGGGGAGGCGCTCAAATTTCAGAGAAGCACGCCGGTTTTATTGTAAACATCAATCAGGCTACAGCAACGGACTATATAGAATTAATCGCACATGTCCAAAAGATTATCTTAGAAAATTCGGGTGTTGAACTTATAACAGAGGTTCGAATCATTGGAGAAAATCTTATTTGATAAAAAATAGTTCGAAAAATCAAAAACAGAATTTATTTTCTGTTTTTGATTTTTTTATTGCTTTTAGTCCGATAAAAATTATAATTAGAAGGTATGAGTAAACTTATTGTTTACTATAGATGAACTTGTTGCTACATACTTAAATCTTTTAGAAATAACTCTTAAGGAGCTATAAAAATGGAAATCGGTAAGCGAATTAAAAATTTACGTATTCAAAAAAATTTTACTCAAGAAGAACTAGGCGAACGAACCGATGTAAGTAAAGGTTATATTTCTCAACTGGAACGAGATCTTAGCATGCCTTCAATGGATGTTTTCTTTGATATTTTAGAAGTATTGGGATGTGACCCTAAAGACTTCTTTGATAAGCAAGACATGGAGCAACGGGTTGTGTACCGAAGAGATCATATTACTCGTTTTGAAGATTTAGAAAAAGGATATAAGATTGAATGGTTGGTTCCAGAGGCGAATGAAAATGAGATGGAGCCAATTTTTTTAACGCTTAACCAAGCAGGTGAATTTAAAGATTTTGGTCCCTCCCTTGCTGAAACGTTTGCTTTTGTTAAAGAAGGCGAAGTTTCTGTAGAAATTGGATCAAAAAGATACGTTGCAAAAAAAGGAGAATCTATTTACTTTCACGCTACTCAACAACATAAAATAGTGAATAAATTCCAAGGGAAAAGTATGTTATTAATGGTCGTGACGGATTCTTATCTGTAATAGCTAAATCATTATAAAAAATAAGTCGATCAGATGAAAGAGGAGTACCAAAAATGACAGAAAATATAATTATCCGCTTTGAACAGGTAAAAAAACAATACGATAATGATGAGCCTGTTCTAAAAAATATAAACTTTGAAATTGAACAAGGTAAATTTTATACATTATTAGGTCCGTCAGGTTGTGGAAAGACAACCATTTTACGCTTGATTGCTGGATTCACTGAAGCGAATGAAGGAACCATCACTTTAGATGGAAAAGTAGTAAACGATTTACCAGCCAATGAACGCAAAGTGAATACCGTTTTTCAAGATTATGCTTTGTTTCCGCATATGAATGTTTATGAAAATATTGCTTTCGGATTACGTATTAAAAAGATGGACAAAAAGACCATCAAAGAAAAAGTAGGAAATGTATTGAAACTGGTCCGTTTGTCAAATTATGAAGATCGTGATATCAGTGAGATGTCAGGTGGCCAACGCCAACGTGTAGCGATTGCTCGTGCTTTGGTTAATGAACCAGAAGTATTATTGCTAGATGAACCTTTATCCGCATTGGACTTAAAGCTGAGAACAGATATGCAATATGAGTTGCGTGAATTGCAACGTCGATTAGGAATTACATTCGTTTTCGTAACACATGATCAAGAAGAAGCTTTAGCAATGAGTGATGAAATTTTTGTGATGAAAGACGGAGAAATTGTTCAAAGTGGGACACCTGTCGATGTATACGATGAACCTATTAATCGATATGTGGCTGATTTCATCGGAAAAAGCAACATCGTTAAAGGGCAGATGCTTGAAGATTATAAAGTTTCTATTGTTGGCCATTCACTCGAGTGTGTAGATGCAGGAATGAAACTTAATGAGAAGGTCGAAGTTGTTTTGCGTCCAGAAGATTTAGTGTTAACGACGGTTGAGCAAGGGAAAATTGCTATTAAAGTTGACACACAGCTCTTTAGGGGTGTCCATTATGAGATTATCGGACATGACTGTGAGCGAAATGAATGGATGGTACATTCAACCAAGAAAGCGAAAGTTGGAAGCGAAGTCGGGCTGTACTTTGAGCCTGAAGATATACACGTTATGCGTTTTGGAGAATCAGAGCAAGACTTTGATGCACGTCTGGAAAGTTACGAAGAGGAGTAAGGAGGATAATAAAGTGACGAAACAATCAAAATTTTTTTATTTTATACCCTATAGTTTGTGGCTACTATTTTTTGTCGCAGCTCCTTTACTGTTGATTTTTTATCAGTCATTTTTTACAGTTGGAGGTCAGTTCACGTTAACAAATTACCAAACTTTTTTTGAATCTGGCACTTACTTGAGGATGACGTTGAATTCAGTATGGTACGCTTTTGTAATAACCATTTTAACATTGCTTATTAGCTACCCGACAGCTTATTTACTAAATAAAACGAAGCACAAGCAATTATGGCTCTTGTTAATTATTTTGCCAACATGGATAAATTTGTTGCTAAAAGCTTATGCTTTCATTGGTATCTTTAGTATTAATGGTTCGGTAAATGATTTTTTAATGTTTATTGGAATTGGTAGGCAACAAATCTTATTTACGGATGTTAGTTTTCTGTTAGTGGCGACCTATATTGAAATTCCATTTATGATTTTGCCCATATTTAATGCATTGGAAAAATTAAATCCTTCGTATGAGCGTGCAAGTCGTGATTTAGGGGCAAATAGTATCGAAACTTTCCGAAGAGTGATTTTCCCTTTAACATTAAATGGTGTTAAAAGTGGGGTTCAAGCAGTATTTATTCCATCGTTATCGTTATTTATGTTAACCCGTTTAATTGGTGGGAATCGAGTGATTACTTTAGGAACAGCTATCGAACAACATTTTCTTGTCACGCAAGATTGGGGTATGGGTTCAACAATCGGAGTTGTCTTGATTGTAGCCATGTTGCTTATTATGTTGCTGACAGGTGAAAAGAAAAAGAAAGTGAGGGTACATAAATGAAAAAGAAGCGTTTTAAATGGTCTAATCTTTATTTGATAGCGGTCTTTATTGTTCTGTACGCCCCTATTTTTTATCTTATTTTCTATTCATTTAATGCAGGAGGAACAATGACTAGTTTTGAAGGGTTTACGTGGGACAATTATCTAGCTGTATTTAAAGACACTCGTTTAATTACGATTGTTTTGAATACCTTGTTAGTTGCGTTACTTTCTTCATTGGTTGCAACGAGTATTGGAACATTTGGGGCGTTAGCTATTTATTATACAAAAAAAAGACAAACCCGCACGACATTACTTAGTTTAAACAACATTCTAATGGTATCACCAGATGTTATTATCGGTGCTAGTTTTCTAATTTTATTTACTTTTATTGGTTTCAGTTTAGGATTTGCCTCAGTTTTGCTTTCGCATATCGCGTTTAGTATCCCAATTGTTGTCTTGATGATCTTACCTAAGTTGAAAGAAATGAATGATACTATGATTATGGCAGCTCGTGATTTGGGAGCAAGTAACTGGCAAGTACTGAGCAAAGTTATTTTACCAAGTATTACTCCGGGTATCCTAGCTGGCTTTTTCATGGCGTTTACCTATTCGCTAGACGATTTTGCAGTAACTTTTTTCGTAACAGGGAATGGATTTACAACCTTAGCCGTCGAGATATACTCTAGAGCTCGTCAAGGGGTCAGTTTAGAAATCAATGCCTTAAGTGCTTTGATGTTTCTTTTCTCTCTGATATTGGTTGTCGGCTATTACTTTATTCAACAACACAATGTATCAAAAAAACAAAAAAATAAAAAGCGACCTTTAACTGAGGCGGTGACGATAAGATGAAAAGATTACTAGCTATCATCGTTTCTATTTTAGTAGTCAGCGTAGGTTTATCTATTTCGATTGATCAGTTAAGCAAATCGCAAGGTATTACATCAGAGAATACCCTAAATCTTTACAATTGGGGAGATTATATAGATCCTGATTTGATAACCAAATTTGAAAAAGAAACGGATTATCGTGTATCGTATGAAACGTTTGATTCTAACGAAGCGATGTATACTAAAATTGAGCAGGGTGGAACGGCCTATGATTTGGCTGTTCCGAGTGAATACATGATCCAACGAATGATAAAAGAAGACATGGTTTTTAAATTAGATCACAGTAAAATTAAAGGCTTAGAAAATATAAACGACTTATTTTTAAATCAATCCTTCGATCCAAATAATGCTTATTCTATTCCGTATTTCTGGGGGACATTAGGAATTATTTACAATGACAAGTTTGTAAACGAAAAAGACATCAGACATTGGGATGATCTTTGGAATCCGGAATTAAAAAATAATGTGATGTTAATTGATGGAGCTAGAGAAGTAATGGGCTTATCTTTAAATAGTTTAGGATATTCATTGAATTCAAAAAACATAGTGGAACTCGAAGAAGCAGTAAAAAAATTAAATCTGTTAACGCCTAACGTTAAGGCTATTGTGGCAGATGAAATCAAAATGTACATGATTCAAGAAGAAAGCTCCGTTGCGGTAACTTTTTCAGGAGAAGCTGCAGAAATGTTAGATGAAAACGAAAATCTTCATTATGTTATTCCAGAAGAAGGTTCAAATCTATGGTTTGATAATTTTGTGATTCCCAAAACGGCAAAAAATAAAGAAGCAGCGTATGCCTTTATCAACTTCATGCTTAAACCTGAAAATGCCGCTCAAAATGCTGAATACATTGGTTATTCGACACCAAATGAAGAAGCTAAAAAACAATTGCCGGAAGAAATAATAGAGGATAAGCAATTTTATCCTGACTCACAAACGTTAAAAAATCTTGAAGTTTATGACGATTTAGGCAAAAACTATATCGGTATCTACAATGATTTGTTTTTAGAATTTAAAATGCATCGTAAATAAAAAGGATAAAAAAAGAGGGGATTCTAAACATTTTATATTTGCTTATGGTACACTTCATTTTGATGTTACTTAACTAATCCAAATAAAAATCATTAAATAAATGAAAAAGGTATTTGAATAAACAGAATGTTGGCTTATTCAGAATATGGAACAGGAGTAAAGGTGAAGAAATGATAAATGAGTCGGTAGAAAAATTATGGGAGAATTTTAAACTTCAAAATCCTACATTACCAGATTGTTATGAGTTGATGACTTTTGGAGATACTCAAGATAGAGCCGATCAATCTGCAGCACTAGTTTTAGAAGGCTTAAAAACTGTGAAGACGACGTTGTTATTAGAATATCAAAGAAAAGAGAAATATTTGCCTCAAGAAGGAAGCTACTCGATTATTTTAGATGTCAACAATCAAGCCATTGGAATAGTACAACTATTAAAAGTATTTATTGTGCCATTTGATGAAGTGACAGATGAGTTGGCTTATCAAGAAGGCGAAGGAGACCGGACACTATCTGGTTGGCGAGAAATATACCAAACTTATTTTCAAGAACAATGTAAAAAGCAACATTGGAATTTTTCTGTGAAAACTGAAGTGGTGTGTATTCAATTTGAGTTAGTTTATGCAGCGTAAACATCTGGTTAAAGAGTAAGAGGATTTGAAAAAAATTTAAAATAAGAAAAAGGTTTAAGTTGACAGAGCTGGCTTAAACTGATAGTATTAAAAACAATAAAATATCGGTACCTTTAAAATCAGTCCAGAGAGGCTGACAAGGTTTGCACTGTCTTTAGAGACAGTGTTGTACTGCTGTACGTATGCGCAGACTCCTTGTCGTTTTTTGACAAGGGGTCTTTTTGTATGTACAGGTACTGGTGAATAATAAGGAGGAGTACAATGGAAAACACTCAGCAAGATAAGGATTATTCAATGGCAATAGTAAAGGATGAGGATAAAAAAGGTTTTTGGTCCATGCTTTTTATTATGTTAGGCTTCACATTTTTTTCTGCTAGTATGCTAACAGGTGGAGCTCTTGGAGCCGGATTATCATTTAAAGATTTTGCTATAGCTGTATTAATCGGAAATCTTATCCTAGGTATTTACACAGGTTTTCTTGCTTTCATCAGTTCAGGTACAGGATTATCAACACATTTGCTTGCAAAATATTCTTTTGGAGAAAAAGGTTCTTACCTGGTTTCCTTTCTTTTAGGAGTCACACAAGTTGGCTGGTTTGGAGTAGGGATTGCTATGATTGCTCTTCCAGTCCATAAAGTGACAGGCATTAGCATACCTCTTTTAGTTGTTATTGCTGGGATCGCTATGACAACCTCAGCCTTTTTTGGAATGAAAACTCTTGCGATGATTAGTTTCATTTCCGTACCAGCCATCGCTTTATTAGGTGGAAAATCCGTCTTAGAGGCCATTCAATCTGCAGGTGGGATGAAAGAAATTTTAGCTCTTACACCAACCGCTCCGATAACAATGGGAACAGCTATATCACTAACAATTGGGTCATTTATTAGTGGGGGCTCAACAACAGCAGATTTCACTCGTTTTGCAAAATCTCAAAAAATCAGTGTTTTTACAACGGTCTTAGCTTTCTTTGTCGGAAACTCACTCATGTTTTTATTCGGTGCAGTTGGAGCAATGGTTACAGGTTTATCAGATATTTCAGAAGTGATGTTTTCACAAGGGTTGATTATCCCAGCCATTGCTGTATTAGGATTAAACATCTGGACAACAAATGATAATGCCATATACACAGCAAGTCTTGGTTTTTCTAATATCACAAAGCACCCTAAGAAGAAAATTGTTCTTATCTTAGGTCTTCTTGGAACTCTATCTTCTCTATTCTTGTACAACAACTTTCAAGTTTTTCTAGGGTCTCTTGGAACTTTTATTCCGCCAGTTGGAGGTATTTTAATTGCAGACTACTTCCTTTATGATAAAGAGAGATACAAGCACTTCGATACACAAAAATTTAAAAGCATAAATATTCATGCATTGCTTGCAACTGCTATGGGTTCATTAGCAGCTCTTTATGTACCCGGTATTGCAGCTATTAACGGAATTATCATAGCAATAGCGAGCTATACAGTCTTAGTTAAAGTTATGAAACCATCTCAGGTTGTATTGAAAATGGACAATTTAACAAATGAAACGATTTAAAAAAAGGAGAATAACTAGTGTTAATAAAAAATGGATTACTTTACGATCAAAAGAAACAGCAAGATATTTTAATTGAAGAAGGAATGATTACACGTATCGAAGATAGTATTGATGATAGCCAAGCTGAAGGGCACGATGTAGTGGATGCCAAAGGCAAACTTATTTCAGCTCCATTTATTGAACCACACATTCATTTAGATTCAGTTTTAACAGCGGGAGAGCCTCGTTGGAATGAAAGTGGAACATTATTTGAGGGCATCCAAACGTGGTCAGAAAGAAAACAATTTCTTACGATTGAAGACGTGAAAACCAGAGCACGTAAAGCATTAAAGATGCAAATTGCCAACGGGATTCAATTCGTACGAACGCATGTAGATGTAACCGATCCTTCGTTGACAGCACTGAAAGCACTGATTGAACTCCGTGAAGAAATGAAAGAATATGTGACAATCCAGCTTGTAGCCTTTCCACAAGAAGGAATTTTATCTTATCCTAATGGACTTGGTTTACTAGAAGAAGCATTAAAATTAGGAGCTGACGTCGTAGGTGGGATCCCACATTATGAATTTACCCGTGAATATGGTGTCGAGTCTATCAATCAAATTTTTGTACTAGCTAAAAAATATAATGTCTTAATCGATGTTCACTGTGATGAAATTGATGACGAGCAATCTCGTTTTCTTGAAGTTCTAGCTACACGAGCCTATGAATATGGTATTGGAGATAAAGTTACTGCTAGCCATACAACTGCGATGGGCTCTTATAATGATGCGTATACCTCAAAGTTATTTCATATTTTGAAACTATCCGGTATCCATTTCATCTCAAATCCACTAGTGAACATTCATCTTCAAGGACGATTTGATAGTTATCCGAAAAGAAGAGGACTAACTCGTGTGAAAGAATTACTAGCTGCTGGAATGAATGTCGCTTTTGGACATGATGATATTTTTGACCCTTGGTATCCTTTAGGAACTGGCAATATGTTACAAGTAGTGCACATGGGTCTGCATGTAGGTCAAATGATGGGGTATGATGAAATTAATGACTCGCTCAATTTGATTAGTACAAATAGTGCCAAAGCCATGCATATACAAGATAAGTACGGTATTGAAGTTGGCAAACCAGGAAATTTAATTATTTTAGATGCAGATAGTGGTTATGAAGCAGTAAGAAGACAGGCTGTTGTCTTGCATTCTATTCGTAACGGAAATAGTATTTCCCAGACTACACCAGCTGTTTCTGTTGTGGATATTGAAGGACTAGAAGAAATCACTTTTTCAAAATAAAAAGAAAACAACTAGATTAGCAATACTAAAGATAAAGCAATAGAAGCTCTACTTATTCTGATGGGTAAGAAGGTTTGCTAATGCTATAGCCAGAAATCAAAAGAATAAAACCTACAAGAAAACGACTTCAGTTTTTTTCTTGTAGGTTTTTTAAATTTTAACTTGAATGATTGATAGATTGTATCGGAATCTAGGAACAATCAATTAGGACCTTACTTTTCAGTTTCTCAATGGAGAAACTTGTTAATCACGGTACGCCCTTCTTTTAAATGGACAAGTCAGAGCGAAGAAAAAAAGAGTGGTTAACCATCTATTTTATGAATTTGCACGCTAAAATTTTGTTTCCTCACAGTGATAGAAATGCTTCTAAAAAAAATACTATGAAAAATTCAGGTTTATAATAAAAGGATAAATAGTAATAATGAGGAAGATCAGTTCAAAGAAAATAAACGGATGACATTGCATTCTAACTAAAAAAAATGGTAAAATAACATAGAAGGTTTTTCTATAAATACTATTTCTCTAATTAAAATGCCTCTTTTCAAAAACAAAGTTGGACACAGTATTTTAAAAAAAATTGAGGCAGAAAAGTGAAAAAAGTGAAAAAAAAAGAGAGTAAAAAAAGGTTTACTGTTCGTAGGAATCGATGCAACTGCCGGTTTAGCTACCCAATATGTCTGGCAACAGAATAGGCGCTTAATAGCCATCTTAATTGGAACGATGATCTTTACCGTATGTTTATCTTTAGGAATTTTATCTACAAAAAATAAAACGCATAGAAAAGAGTATAATGTTGAACTCGCTAAAAGATGATTGCTAGCGTGAGTATTTATAAGGGACTATTAGCTAGGTCATCTAGTATAGTTTCTATTGAAAGCAATTGAAAGCAATTGAAAGCAATTGAAAGCAATTGAAAGCAATAATTTTGAATAAATAAAGAGTCTACCTATTTTTCAGATTAGTTTATTTTTTTGCAGAAAGAAATGACGAAATTGAGGAGGAAATAGAATGAATGTTAAACAAATGGTTGGAGAAAAAGCTGCAGAGTATGTTAAAGACGGAATGGTTGTTGGGTTGGGGACAGGATCGACAGCTTACTATCTAGTTGAAGCACTTGGCAAAAGAGTTGAAAAAGGATTGACTATCACAGGAGTGACCACATCTACTCGTACTAAAGAGCAAGCAGAGACATTAAATATTCCGTTGGTCGACTTAAATGACGTAGCTAAAATTGATTTGACGATTGATGGTTCAGATGAAGTAAGTGAAAATTACCAAGGTATCAAAGGTGGCGGTGGAGCCTTATTATTCGAAAAGTTAGTCGCAAATAATAGCGAAAAAGTTATCTGGATTGTTGATGATAGTAAAATGGTGAAAACACTTGGCACCTTTCCTTTACCGGTTGAAATTGTAGCGTTTGGTTACAAGCAACTTTTTCGTTTGTTTGAATCAAAAAATCTTCATCCAGAATTGCGTTTGAACGAATCAAAAAAAAATTATGTAACAGACGGTGGACATTACATTATTGACTTACATTTAGAGAGCATTGAAAATCCCCATGAGTTAGCTACATGGTTAGATGGACTGACAGGCGTTGTTGAACACGGTTTATTTTTAGATATGGTCAATACAGTCATTGTAGGACATGAAAATGCTGTAGAAGTTTTAGATGTTAGGTAAGGATTATAAGGATTTGATGGTAAATTCCTGAGTGAGTTTGTCATTTTAGATTATTGAAACCGTTAACAAGGTAAAGTGTGGTAAAATAATAGAATAAAACGAATTAAAGGAGACAGACAGATATGCGGATAGTGGATTTAATCGCTAAGAAACAACATGGTAAATCATTAACAACAGAAGAAATTAACTTTATGATAGAAGGATTCACAACGGGTGAAATTCCTGATTACCAAATGAGTGCTATGGCTATGGCCATTTATTTCCAAGGAATGGATGATCATGAACGAAGTGATTTAACGATGAGTATGGTAAATTCAGGTGAAAAAATTGATTTATCTGCTATTCATGGTGTAAAAGTTGATAAGCATTCAACAGGCGGAGTGGGTGATACAACAACGTTAGTATTAGCACCGTTAGTAGCTAGTTTAGGAGTACCTATTGCGAAAATGAGTGGGCGCGGGTTAGGACATACTGGTGGAACAATTGATAAATTAGAAGCTATTCCAGGGTTTACTGTTGAATTGACACAAGAGAAATTTATTGATTTAGTAAACAAAAATAAAGTAGCAGTAGTGGGTCAATCTGGCAATTTAACCCCAGCTGATAAAAAATTATATGCTTTACGTGATGTTACAGGAACGGTGGAATCTATTCCGTTGATAGCAAGTTCAATTATGAGTAAAAAAATAGCAGCCGGAGCAGATGCGATTGTTTTAGACGTGAAAATCGGTGCTGGTGCATTTATGAAGACAGAAGAAGATGCAAGAGAATTAGCGCATGCCATGGTAAAAATCGGAAATTTAGTTGGGCGTCAAACGATGGCTGTTATTTCTGATATGAGCCAACCTTTAGGATACGCTATCGGGAATGCATTAGAGGTAAAAGAAGCTATTGAAACATTAGAAGGACATGGACCAGAAGATTTAATTGACTTGTGTTTGACATTAGGAAGCCAAATGGTTCATTTAGCAGGAATAGGAAATAACTTGGCTGAAGCAAGATTATTATTAGAAGAAAACTTAAATAATGGTAAAGCATTGGAGAAATTCAAACTTTTTGTTGCTTCACAAGGTGGAGATACTTCAGTCATTGATCACCCTGAACGCCTTCCGCAAGCGGCTTATCAGAAAGAAGTAACAGCTAGCCGTGATGGTGTTGTTTCTCAGATCAATGCAGATGAAATTGGGATAGCAGCGATGATGTTAGGAGCTGGCAGAGCAAACAAAGAAAGCAAAATTGATTTAGCCGTTGGTCTAATGTTGCGCAAGAAAGTTGGAGAAAAAGTTAAAAAAGGAGACACATTAGTCACCATTTACAGTAATCAATCAGAAACGACCCCAGTAGAAAATAAAATCCAAGAAAATATTACAATTTCAGATAAAGCTGAACCTATTCAACTGATTCATGAAGTCATTCTTGATTAGAACGTTGACTGTAATAGGATGTTAAATAAAAGACCAGTTGGTTAAACCATTTTTAAATGGTTTAACCAACTGGTCTTTTTACCTTCTATTCAACAAATAAGTACCGAAGAACTAAAACAGTAAATAAAAATAAACCTGTAAATAAAATAATGCTCATGAAAACATGAAAGTAGGCCCAAATTCCACCACTTAAAACAACTAAACGAAACGTAGACGAAACAAGATAAATTATAAAATAAAGACAACTAGTAAAAAAAACACCAAATGTAAACCGTTTTATCATGATTGGGTCTAACCCTCTTTTTAGTTTGACTGTTTTATTACACTAAGCATAGCAAAATAGATTTAACAGTACAATATAATCTGTCAGATAACAAAAAAATTTTATCGTTAAATTAAAAATAGAGGATAGAACGATGAGGTCTTATGGTATAATGCCCTTTACTATTTTTGACTTAAGGGGGATAAATAATGAGAAGAAAAGATTGGCAAGATGGATTCAAAATCATTTTTCTTGTTATGTTAGGATACATACCTTTAGGATTAGCTTGTGGCATACTATTATTTGATTCAGGTTTTAGCATTCCAGCTCTAGTGTTAATAAGTTTGGTCGTATTTGCAGGTGCCGCTCAATTCATGGCAGCTTCAATGATGGTAAGGGGTGCAACAGCATCAACATTCATCATAATGGTTTTTTTCTTGAACTTGAGACACTTATTAATGAGCTCTAGCTTAGCTAATTTTTTAATAAAAGTTCCATTCCTTTTATTTTGATTTTTAGTCATACCTTAGCAGATGAAGCATAGGCTATAAATTATAATCAATTTAAAAATCATGAGTAGTCAGAGTATCAAGCACTAGCAACAAATGTATTAGCTTACTTAACATGGCGTATGAGTACCCTCATTGGAGGATGGCTAGGTAGCACCTTAGCAATCGATACAACGATTATGAATGATGTATTAATTGCACTATTTATAGCTTTGTTAATGAATCAATTTGTCTCAAAACTTTTTATTTTTGTCGGATTAGTAGCTGGAATTTTATCCGTGGTTTTAATGGGAATTTTGCACCACAATAGTGCATTAGTCATTGCTGCCATAATAGCATCATTTTTTGGTTACCGGGTAGATAATTATAGGGATGGACGAAAAATAAAGGAGGCGGTAGAATAAATGAAATTAAATCCGTGGATGTTAATTTTTGGGATGGCCGTTGTGACTTACATACCGAGAATGCTGCCAATGCTTGTTTTAAGTAAACGAACTATTCCAGAAAAACTTGCCAAATGGATGTCATTTATCCCTGTCTCTATTTTCTCAGCTTTAATTCTTTCTGGAATGGGAACTTAAACCCTAATCCCTTATCAAGTTTAAAATTAGTACCATCTATTCTAACAGCACTTGTTGCCTATTATACTAAAAGCTTGCTATTGTCGATGATCATAGGAATTTTAAGCCTGACTTTTTTTATCTATCTTAGCTAAATTATTCTGCATGTTTCACCTAAAAGAAACATGTTATAATGAGATGCAATGGAGTCTAAAATAAATAAAACAGGTTTATTGGAGGAAAGATATGTCTGAATTTAAAAATCGTGTAACTAAAAAATGCATTGAATCAAAAGTAATCCAAACACATCGGGTATTGCCATCTGACTTGAATCATCATCAAACCTTATTTGGGGGGAATCTGATGAGTTGGATTGATAATACAGCTTCTATTTCAGCTGCTCGTCATTCACGAGGGATAACAGTGACAGCATCAGTTGATTCCCTAGATTTTTTGCATCCACTGCCAAGCAATCATTCTGTTTGCATTGAAAGCTATGTATCAGGTGTAGGGAAATCATCTATGGAGGTTTTTTGTAAAATTATGGGAGAAGATCTTATGACCGGTGAACGATATTTAGCAGCAACAAGTTTTAGTACGTTTGTTTCAATGAAAAGTGAAACAAACCCTACTGTTGTGGTTCCAATAATCGAACCAACAACTAAAGAAGAAAAATTGGTATGTAGTGGATACGAAAAGCGTCATGAAAAACGTCTTTTAAATCGTGAATTCAACGAACAATTTGCAAATGTCATTTCCTATTCAGCAGTATGGGAAGAATAAAATAGTAAGTGAAAAGATTTCATTAGGAGGCAGAATCTTGATATATAAATGTACTGAAAACCAGAGGGGCTTGATTCTCGATTTTCTAGCGGAGGACCCAATAACAAATTTATTTGTTGTTGCAGATATAGAAAAATACGGATTTGATTCTTTAGATCAAGATATTTGGGCGTATACGAATGAGCTTGAAGGAATTGAAGGAGTATTATTACGGTATAAAGATATTGCTATACCGGTTCATGGTGAAGAATTTTCTGGGTTTGATACATTCTTGCCCTTGTTACAAAGTTTAGACGAAATTAAAGTAATCAGTGGTGGGAAAATAGTAGTTGATCAATATATTGATTATTTCCCAGAATTAGAAGTGACTGAAACGGTTATCTCTGTCTGTAGAGAGTTACTAGGGCAACCGCAATCTATGACTCTTGTAGAGGAGTTAGAAAAAGCTGATATTCCAGCTTATGTTATCTGGCAAAATCAATGTTTTGAAGAACCTTCGGAATCAGAAATGGTGTTATCCGAAATGTTAGCAAGTAAAGATGTAATCATAAAAATAATTAAAAATGAACACAATCAAATTATTTCTTCAGGAAGAGTATCAGCAGAAAGTTCCCAAGCTGCAATGCTTACTCGCATAGGTACGGTGAAAACTGAAGAGGGCAAGGGATATGCTACAATAATCACAGCTTATCTTACGCAACATTGTTTAGAAAATGATAAAAAAGCTTGTTTATTTTACCATAATCCTACAGCTGGAAGCATTTATCACCGGTTAGGTTACCATGATACAACCAAAAATTGGAGTATGCTAAAAGCAAAGAAAGAAGAGACTAAAAAAAATATTTTTCAAGAACTCATTAGCTAAAGGAATAGATAGGGATTTAATTAATTTGTGTGAATGTAAAAAAGATTGAGATATTTTTTTCTCAATCTTTTTTACGTTTTTTATTTTATTTTTACTAGAGTACGACCATTCATTTCACCGGCTAAAATTTTAGAAAAAGCTGCAGGTAAGTCAGTTAAATTAATTTGTTGATCAACCATATTAGCCAAACCATCAGGCTTCATATCTGTTGCAAGTCTTTGCCATAGCTGTTTTCTTAACTCGGCAGGGCATTCAACAGAATCTATCCCAATTAATTTTACGCCACGTAAGATAAAAGGTAAAACAGTTGCTGCAAAATTTAGTCCCCCTGCATTGCCACTTAATGCAATAGCACCACTATAGTTCAATTGAGCTAATAAAGTGGCTAATTGAGGCCCACCAACTGGGTCAATAATGGCTGACCAACGTGGTTTGGCTAATGGTTTTGGCTTTGGTAACTGAATATCAGCGACAGATAAAACGGATTTTGCACCCAGTTCATGTAAATAATTCGCTGATTTTTCTTTTTTACGAGAAACAGCGGCGACAGAATAACCAAGTTTAGTCAGCATAGAAATAGCCATACTTCCTAAACCACCAGTAGCTCCAGTAACTAAGACATCTCCTTGTCCAAGACAAAGACCCGCAGATTCTAATGCGTCAATAGACTGAGCAGCTGTGAAACCAGCAGTTCCGATAATCATCGCTTCTTTTAAGGTCAATCCATCTGGCAAAGGAATAACCCAATCACTTGGAACTCGAGCATACTCACTATATCCGCCATCATGTGCGACTCCTAATTTATAGCTTGTGACAATAACAGGATCGCCTATTTTAAATTCCGGCACAGCTGATTCAACGACTATTCCGCTTAAATCGATACCTAAAGTAAGGGGATACTGTCTTACAACGCCGCTACCCATTTTTGCTGCCAATGCATCTTTATAATTGACACCGGAATAATGAACTTCAATTAGAACATCTCCTGCAGGTAAATCTTCTTTATTAATCATTTGAATATCAGAAACAATCGTGTTGTTTTCTTCTTTTGCAATAAAAGCTGGAAAAGATTTCATAGATTAAACCTCATTTCATTTATTTAGATACTTACATGTTACAGGACTTCCAGTGGAAATCCAAATAAAAAAAGCAAAAAACTTGATACAAAGAATCAAAATGATTGTATCAAGTTTTTTGATTCTTTGTTGTCGAACGAACAGCAAAGCGAGTGTAATCTATCCCACGTGCCAAACACCAGTCTTTTGCTTCTCCAGTGATAATTAGATCACTTTGTTGTAAATCAGAAATACTATTTTTTCCTAACATAGTCATAATAGACTTTAGGTTATCTTTCCAGTCATTGATTTGGTTGATTGTCCCCCCAACACCCTCTTTAATGACCATATTTAAGATCAATGAAGAGATACCAACCGCTTTAGATCCTAGAGAAAGAGCCTTTATGATATCTAACGGATGACGAATTCCACCTGAAGCCAGAATGTTGGCTTTTGCCAAGTAATCTTGTGCTTCAAGTAATGAGATAACAGAGGATTGACCCCAATTTTCTAAGTAATCAATTTTATTTGTTGTACGACGGTAATTTTCAATTTGAGCAAAATTTGTTCCGCCTTTACCACTGATATCAATCGTTTTCACACCAGTGGACAAAATTAATTCGATGGTTTCACGACTCATACCAAAGCCGACTTCTTTAGCAATAATTGGAACATCTAAAGCAGAAGAGATGGCAGACAACTGGTCTAACCAATTAGAAAAATCACGGTCGCCCTCAGGCATAATCAATTCTTGTGGAGCATTAATATGGATTTGTAAGGCATCGGCATTTAATAAGTCTACAGCTTTTTTTGCATTCTCAACTGATTGACCGGTTCCTAGATTAGCAAATACAAGACCAGATGGGTTAGCTTCTCTTATAATCGTGAAGCTATCTTTAACAGTAGGATCTTTTAAAGCTGCACTGACTGAACCTGTAGACATAGCAATTCCGGTTTCGTGGGCAACGGTAGCTAGCTTTTTATTGATTTTTTTTGTCCAATCACTGCCACCGGTCATGGCATTGATGTAAAAAGGGAAATCTAGTTGGAATGTTGCAAAAGAGGTTGAAAGATCAACTTCTTCAACAGACATTTGAGGGAAAGAATGATGAACATAATGGAGTGCATCAAAATCTGATTTAGCGGATTCTTGAAAAAAATTCATTGCTAACGAAACATGTTCATTTTTTCGGTTATTTGCAGGTTTCATGAGGATCATCCTTTCTTTTTTCACTAGTTATTTATTGTTGTAAACGTGTAATGGCAAATTGGTGATGCCTTCTTCCTCCCAAGCGGTCATCAATGGCAATAGACCTTCTTTGCGATTAAATAACACAATGCCACAATCGCCTCCACCTGCACCAGAAGATTTTGCCGCCCCGTGGTACAATTCGGCAACAGTGCATAATCGAGTTAAGGCAGGCGTTTCAATGACTACACCAGTGTCTTTACTCATTTTGATCAATAGTTCACGATTTGTTCTGATTTGTTCTTGGATAAGGCCAATGTTATTATTTTGGAATCCTTGAACCATTAGATTAACACACTGTTTACTTTCTTTTAAAAACTGTTCATATGCGTTTTGATCTCGGCTTCTTTGATTAGTCACTTCATCGACTAAATCTGAAGTAGAAGCGGGAGAACCTGTCCAACCAATGACTAAACGTAGGTCACGAGGAGGGGTTAAAGGTGTAATAGAAAGCAGTGGCCAATCTTTATCAATTAACTCTTTGATAGAAGACTTTCGCTCGTTTTGTTGGGCTGTAACCCACTCACGATCAAAAGTAGTGAAAGCTATCCAACCTCCATAAACACTTGCAGCCACATCGCCACAAGAACCGTTACTTTTAACAGAAAGATGAGCTAATGCTGCAAGTTTAAAAACCAATTCGTCTGTATCTTCTAATTCATAAAATTGACACAACGCTTTAACGGTAGCAACGGTTACAGCTGCACTCGAACCCAGTCCGTACTTTCGACCGTTGGAACTATCCAACTCGCTATCAATAGTCAAACTAAATAAAGAAAGTTCTTTATTTAGTTCTTTAGCATATTTTTCTGTTACTGTGATAGCGGCTAAAATATAATGAAAAGGATTTTCTCGTTTATCTAATACCAATTGGTCATGATGTCTTCTCCACAAAATAGGGAGGTTTCCATATTGAAAGGACGTAATACTGCCAACGTTTTTTGTTTGTTCAAGTGAGACAGTAATAAATTGATCAACTGCTACGATGATAGCTGGATGACCAGGTTCGACCACTGCATATTCACCCGCAATATAAAGCTTACCAGGTGCTGAAACTTCTATCATTTAGTCTTCCTCCTTTGAAAGTTAATACTCATCATTACTCTGATAGAATTTTAAGTCCTTCACCAGGCTTAGCAACAATTAATTGATTAGGGTTAAAAAAATCTGCAAATCTTTTTTTTATTTTCTCACTATCTGTTAAGCGACAAAGAACTTTCACATTAGGACCAGCATCCATTGTAAAGTAACAAGGCATACCCTCTTGACGTAACTGACGGACTAACTGCATCGCAACCACACTATCTGGTTCCCAATAAGAAAGAGGAGGGTTAGCGCCTAACATCGTCCCATGCATTTTCATGCCATTACTTTCGGTTATTTCGCCCATTTTTTGGAAATCACGTGAGCGGATGGCTTCTTTTATTTCACTTAAATCTTTGGTTGTACTCTCTAACCATCCTGAATAAAAAGGAGAGGTTTCTACTGTACTTTTCATTCCTTCGCGACTAGATAGTTCTTTTTGTCTGCTATTAACAACAACGACTAGCATTCCAATATCCCAATCAGCGTCATCAATTGGAACTGCATACGAGTCAGCTGAAGAAGTGCCCATCTGCCACTCAACAAATCCTCCATAAATACTGCGGGTAGCTGATCCAGACCCTCTACGTGCATACAGAGATAATTCGCGATTAGTTAAATGGAGACCACTCGCTAAGTTAGCAGCTCCAGCTAAAGCAGCCATACCGGATGCTGAAGAAGCTAAACCAGCGGCTGTAGGGACAAAATTAGTACTTTTAATCAACGCAGGAGAATGGATGCCGGCAGTTTCTCTAAATAAATCTAAAAATTGACTAACTTTTTTTGTGGCTATTTCATTTTGCAAGACATCATTTAAGTAGAAAGTATCTTTTTGACAAGCATCATCAAATACAACCGAAGTATCTGTGTAAAAAGCATCCAACGTCAGAGAAAGGCTGCTGCTAGCTGGCAAAATAAGCTTTTCATCACGTTTTCCCCAATATTTTATTAAAGCAATATTCGTATGTGCTCGAACTTTTTTTTCAGTCATCTCACTCGTCCTTTCTCATGTTATAAATCCATGTATGGTTAGCTCCTGCTTGTAACAAAGCTTTGGATAACTGAATAGCATTATCTTCATTTTTGGCTAAGGCAATCATACAACCACCACGTCCACCGCCTGTTAATTTTGCACCTATAGCTCCTGAATCTAGTGCAGTATGAACAAGGTGGTTTAATTCTTGATTGCTGATGCCTAAAGAGTCGAGTTGTTCATGAGCTTGGGTCATAAACGTTCCTAATTCAATTGGTTGGTCTTGTTCAATAGCCCATTTAGCTTGATTAGCTAATAGCCCTAATTTTTTTATAGCTAAATCTGTTTCTCTGGGAGCAGATTGATACAATTCTGCAATGTTTTCGACAGCTTCTTTTGTTTGACTGGTAATACCAGTATCGGCTACGACTAAGTAAGCTGTGACTCTAAGTGGGAAAAACTGAAAATCTTGCCCCTTAATGTAATAAAGAGGGGATTGACCACTAGTCATGGCAGCATCCAAACCGCTCGGATTATTATGTGCGATTGTTTCAGAGATATTCGTTAGTTGTAGCAATACTGAATTAGATAATGACTCGTCAAAGTAATGAAACAAGGCACGTATTGTCGCGACAGCAACTGCGGCACTAGATCCCATTCCTCTTTCAGCAGGGATTGTACTCGTGATAGTAATATCAAAGTTTTCGAGGGGTTTATTTAACTTTTTAACCGTTTCAACAATCACAGTCACCAAATTTAATAAGCGCTCAGGAGCTGTAGATAGCGGTCCTTTATAAAAAAAACAATCTAACGTAACCGGTCCATTCGTCGTTTCAATCGTCGTTTCAATCGCTGTAGCAAGAAACGGGATCGCTATAGCAGGTTCACCATAAACTACAGAATGTTCTCCCATTAAAATAATTTTTCCGTTCGATATACCAGTTGCTCTCATAAGACACCTCCTTTTCTGATATTTTTTTAGTTTTTTCATTTTTATCGATAAGTTCGCTAATTTTTCAATAATCTATGGTGCAGTATCCTATAGAGGCATACCTTGTATACCATAACGAACAGCTAACTTATGTAATGAACCACAGATGATTCCAATTAATAAAATCCTGGAAATATGGATAAGACTTTCATCCACATAAGCCAATAATAAAATAAATGAGATGAATAGTCCAAGAACAGCTTCGTGAGATACTTTAGTTCACACAAAATGAGAAATTGCGTTAGCGTAATTGGAATAATAAAGTCAAAAGGATAATACTTAACAAAGCTAAACGTTCATTTTTACCAATTAAAGATAAAAATAGAGCGTCAACAATAAATAATAGAGCAGCATAAGGCTGGACAATAGCAGCAAAATTTGCCTAGCAAGTAGCAAGTAGCAAGTAGCAATCAAAAGTAATCTAGGGCTAGAGATAGCCGTTCTGATTAAGGAACCAGCCGCCATTTTTTTGGTAGTCATGACAGATAGGCCTCTGTTCTTCAAGAAAAGAGCATGCTCAATCATTGGATTAGATAAAACACTACCTGGCAAACCAACTAATGCAGTTGGCATAGCAGTCTTTAAATTTAAGGTTATAATAGTTGAAACGAAAAAAGTTGAAATAATGATAAGCTGTGTCCCTATTAAAACTAGTGCTAACGACACAGGGAAAAGAACCGGCGTTTCATTCGTTCCGGGAATAAATTCAATAAAAGGACACAACAAAAAGACTAATCAGGAAGCAAGAACCATTTGAGCTAATAAAAAAGCAACCACTGTTTTGAACTTTGAGAATAAAATGGCTAAAACTAAACTGCGTATAGCTGTGATATCTCCCCAGATTTCAATCAGTTTTTTTCTCCTACTCGGTTAAACCTCCAATTGATACTAATAAATGAATCTTTTGAAAAATAAAAAGAATAAGACTCCTAACAATCTCATATTACACTAAATAAGTTTGCATTGACTAGTTAAGATTCCTTAAAGATAACATGTTCAATAAAAAGGATTTAAGAGATTGCTATAATTAGTACAGATTATTTGTTATAATCATACAGAAGTTTAAAAGAACTTGGAGGTCCACTGCATGAAAGAATCAGCAACATTTCATATTATCGAACGGGATGAATGGAAAGAATTAAATAAGAATACTGCTGCGCCATTGAGTCATCAAGAATTAGCAGAGTTAACGGGTCTAAATGACCGCATTTCTTTATTAGATGTCGAAGAAGTTTATGTACCAATCATCCAATTACTGGATGTCTATATTCGTCAATATGAGCATTTACAAGCAAAAAAGAACGATTTTTTAGGGCAAAAGATTGTAAAAAAACCTTATATTATTGGGATAGCAGGAAGTGTTGCAGTTGGAAAGAGTACCGTTGCACGCTTGCTACAGACGTTGCTTTCTCGTGTATATAAAAATAAAACCGTCGACATGATTACTACAGATGGGTTCCTTTATCCCAATGAACGATTACGAAAAGACAATATACTAAATCGCAAAGGCTTTCCTGAAAGCTATGATATGGCTCGATTGATCACCTTTTTAGGGGATGTGAAAAACGGAAAAGAAAATGTTTTTTCTCCGGTTTATTCACATCAAATATACGATATCATTGAAAATAAGTTTCATGTATTAAATCAACCGGATATTCTAATAGTAGAAGGCATCAACATACTTCAATTGCCAGCGAATGAGCAAATTTACATCAGTGATTTTTTTGATTTCTCTATCTATGTTGATGCTGAGCCTGCACAGATTGAAAAATGGTATTTAGAGCGATTTGGTACATTAATGGATACTGCATTTACAGATCCAAGCAACTATTATTACCCTTATGCTCAAGGTGATCGAGAAGATGCGTTTGTAATGGCTCGAGGCATCTGGGAAAAAGTGAATTTAAAAAATTTAACTGAATTTATTATGCCAACCCGAAATCGGGCAGATTTAATCTTGCATAAAAGTGGAAATCATTTTATTGACCGTTTATTACTTCGGAAATATTAAAAAAAGTCAGAAAAGCGTTTTCGACATATTGATTTGTCTACTCAGAGTCGATACAATGAAGCGTAACAGAGAATTATACTTAAAATAGATAACGAACTGTAAAAAAAAGAAAAATAGATGGGGTGAACTGCGTGGCAATAACGACTGATTTAACAAATGTTGAAAAGATTGTAGTGCTTGATTTTGGAAGTCAATACAATCAATTAATTACACGTCGTATTAGAGAATTCGGTGTGTTTTCTGAACTGATTTCTCACAAAGTAACAGCAAAAGAGCTAAGCAATATGAATGCAAAAGGCATTATTTTCTCAGGTGGACCGATGAGTGTATACGATGACGGTGCTTATTCTGTTGATCCTGCTATCTTTGAACTGGGAATTCCTATCTTAGGCATTTGTTATGGCATGCAGCTGATGACAACTGCACTAGGTGGAAAAGTAGAAGCCAGTTCAAATCGTGAATATGGAAAAGCTGGTATTCAAATAACGAATGCTCAGGCCCCTTTATTTAAAGGTTTAGCAAAAGAAGAGACCGTTTGGATGAGTCATGGCGATTTAGTCACTCAAGTTCCGACAGGTTTTGAAGTTGCAGCAACGAGTCCACATTGCCCAATTGCATCGATGGTTGATTCGAAAAGGAATTTTCATGCGGTTCAATTCCATCCAGAAGTACGTCACACGGAACAAGGAAATGCAATGCTAAAAAACTTTGCTTTTTCTGTTTGTGATTGCAAAGGAACGTGGAGCATCAGTAACTTTATCGATATTGAAATTGCAAAAATTCGTGAAACAGTTGGGACTAAAAATGTCTTATTAGCCTTATCTGGCGGAGTAGACTCAAGTGTTGTAGGAGTCTTATTGCAAAAAGCTATTGGAGAGCAATTGACGTGTATTTTTGTTGATCACGGCCTATTGCGTAAAAATGAAGGCGATCAAGTTATGGATAGTTTAGAAGGTAAATTTGGTTTAAATGTCATCAGAGTAGACGCTAAAAAACGCTTCATGGATAAACTAATTGGTGTTAGTGACCCAGAACAAAAACGTAAAATTATCGGAAATGAATTTATTTATGTTTTTGATGATGAAGCAACAAAACTAAAAGGGATTGAATTCTTAGCGCAAGGCACCCTTTATACGGATGTGATTGAAAGTGGAACAGATACAGCTCAAACCATCAAATCACACCATAACGTTGGCGGACTTCCTGAAGACATGCAATTCAAATTAATTGAACCATTGAACACGTTATTTAAAGATGAAGTACGTGAATTAGGAATTGAATTAGGTATGCCAGAAAGCTTAGTATGGCGTCAACCATTCCCAGGTCCTGGATTAGGTATTCGTGTACTTGGCGAACTAACTGAAGAAAAAATAGAAATCGTACGTGAAAGTGATGCTATTCTACGTGAAGAAATCGCATTAGCTGGACTTGATCGTGACGTGTGGCAATACTTTACCGTTTTACCTGGTATCCGTAGTGTTGGTGTGATGGGCGACGGACGGACGTATGATTACACTGTTGGTGTTCGTGCGGTTACTTCAATCGACGGTATGACAAGTGATTTTGCTCGTATCCCATGGGATGTCTTGCAAAAAATATCTGTCCGTATCGTAAACGAAGTTGCTCACGTTAACCGTATCGTGTACGACATAACGAGCAAACCACCTTCTACTATCGAGTGGGAATGAAAATAGAAAACCTGTTAGACGTTGGTAATTCAACGTTCTAACAGGTTTTTTTATTGCACTGGACTTAAATGGGACGTAATTTGTAAATCGTTTAATTGTTTGGCCATATCTTGTTTTTTTATAGATAACTATATCCTGAATAATTCATACTTTTTATGAAATGCTCTAGAAAAACTGTTCTAATGCTAGTTTTCGTTAATTTTCGCAGCACCCTTTGGGAGAGCAAAAAGAACCTGAATCTGCTAGGGTTAAAGCGACTAAACATAACCAAAGAAAGGGGTTCTCTTTATGGAAACTTTGCATAAAAATCGTTTGCCTTTCAATTCAAACATTACGGTATTTCACTCTGGTGGTAATTTATCCTCAGATTCTGGGTTGATATTAGTTAAGGAGTTCATGCACAACATTAATTTTTCTAACTTTTTGAAACAAAACCTCACTATTAATGAGAATTGACTTTACTATAATCATGCTAATCATTCAATCATTGAACAAATCATTTTCCAATTAATTGCTGGATATCAAACGGATTCTTCGGCTGACGTTTTATCAAAAGATCCCATTTTTCAGAACTTATTAGCTAAAGAGCAGCTTGCTTCACAACCGTTTATTTCTCGTTTATAGGATTGGTTAAGTCAGAAAAATATTTCTCGATTATAAGAAGTCAATCAAATCCTGATGGATAAAGCACATACTGCGCGTAATACAACTGAAATGATTTTCGATCTAGACTCAACACATTCGGATACCTTTGGCAATCAGGAAACATCGGGGTATAACGCCCATTACCAAACGAATGGCTATCATCCGCTTGTTGCTTTTGAAGGTCTGACCGGTGACTTTTTGAAAGCAGAACTTCGTTCTTGTAACGTTTACACAGTCAATGGTGTTGCAGATTTTGTCCGGCCACTTTTTGACCATTATCAAGAAATCGTACCTGTAAGCTCTATTCTAGTACGTGCAGATAGTGGTTTTGTAACTCCTGAATGATATAAGCTGTGTGAAGAATATCAAAAATTTTATGCTGTTCAAACGTTTAAAAAAAAAGCTAATTTCAAAGGGTCAGTGTGTCTAAAATTCTTGATTTCCCGACAAAAAAATTGATGACTTGGAAATTTGAAGTAAAATAAGTGAATCTAACAAACGAATGACCTGAAAGAAGTGGAAAATACACGAATTATTATTTTTTGAAGAAGTATGAATCAATCAGGACTGATAGTATTAATAAAAGTAGCCACCGACCAATTCATATCACAGAATTGACCAACGGCTACTTTTATTATCATGCAGTTTCATGAATGCTTGTTAGATCATTCAACCAATGTTCCAACAATCAGCAGACCATTTAACACGGAGCTGCCGTGCGGAGAACTGTTGATGGCGGTTGTGCAGTCGGTACCCGCTTGTACGCCATAATGATTTCCGTTCTGCCATTTATCCACATGGGTGACATCGTAGACGTTGCCGTCAACGGTGACATAGGCATCATTCCCGTTCTTTCCATCATATTGCGATAATTCATCAAGGGTAAAGTTTTTTGTATTCGATTGGGTACCAGAAGATGAAGCAATGTCGGATGAAGGTGTAGCTTCCGAGGATGAAACAACTGAACTGGCAGCACTACTGGTAGAAGCCTTCTCAATAGTAGTTTTCTGAGTCGTCCCGCATCCCACGAAAAGTAAGGATGCACCTAGTAAGAAGATAATCATTTTTAATTTATTGTTATTTTTCATTTTTGGTTCTCCTTTTTTTGATTCTTATCATTTTTTATAATCCAAATGATTCGAAGTGAATTTTTTGTTTTGAAACATTTTTGGAAACTAGCGCTGATTCAATGGTATGCATAAACTTTTTGGGACCGCAGAGAACAAACTCGCTAGTCGAACAGGGAACTTTAGTCGCTTCGAAAATAGTTTCCGTTTTTTCTGCATTCAAGTAACCGTTCTTGGTTGAATAAAAAGGAACGAATATGAAATTGGGCATATCTTTCTGGAAAGAAGCTAGTTCCGCTGCATAGGCAAGTTCATTCTCGTTGCGCAAACTCCAGATGAGTACTGTTTTATTTTTGAATTTTTTTTGGCGAAGGCTTTCCAAGATGCTCAACATAGGTGTAACACCAACACCTCCAGCAATCAGCACTAAGCTTTTTTCCGTTTTTTGGATGTCTTCCAGTGGCTGCCATAACCCACCATAAGGACCTTCGACGGTCACTTTCGTTCCAACCTTGATATGTTGGATGATATGCGTGTAATCCCCGGAATTTTTGATGGATACGGAAAGAACATGCGGATTTTCGGGTGCGGAAGTCAGAGAAAAAGGGTGTTCTTCAAAAGTGTATTTTTCATCCTTGACCCTTAAATAGATGAACTGTCCGGCGTTGTAATCAAAAATCTGTCCGTTTTCGGCTTCCAGCGTCAAGCTGACAAGCTGGTCAGTTTCATTCACTGCACTGGTTATGGTATAAATATTTTTATTTAATAGAAAACGTCTGATTAGCTTATGGTACACATAGAAGCTCAAAGATACGATGAAATAAAGGGCGTACATCATAGTCAACGTCATATCGGCCCGAACAACATAGGCGATGGTGATGACATGTACAGATAGTGAGATAATGGCAACAATAGTAAAATTATGCAGAAATTTCATAGTTCCGTATTTAGCGAATGCGAAATTTCCCAATGTATCCAACACTACGTTTATTATTTTGATTCTTCGTAGCCAGCCAGTCATGAAAAGCACAGATAAGACGGTCAACAGTAAGAATAGCATGATGGCAAAATCTCCAAAGACAGTCGAAAATTCGAACTCTCCCCAAGCAAGACTGGCCCATTCTTTATGCAACATGCCAAGCGCCAAAGCGACGATGGCCATGATGCCGTGGAAACGATGGAATTTATCCAGACTAAAATGTTTTTCGATGAATTTAGGTCTTGCGGCCGTTATCAGTTCAGACAACAACCAAGTGTAGCTGATGATTCCAATAAAAGCGGGTGCTGCGATACTGAAGTTTAGACCCTTTAGCGAGATGAAGGCAATGGGCAAGGGGCTCAAGAAATAAACAGCGAGAATCATAATTTGGATTACTTTTCTTTTCATAAGTATTTCCTCCGTTTTTCTTATTTATATTCAGTATAGATAAGAAAGTTTAGGGCAGCATGAAGGTTAGCTGAAAGTTAGCTGAAGATGACATTTCCGTTCAATCAGGAAGTTAAAACGTGATATAATAAAATAAAGAGGTGGACACAATGAACGGGAAACAAACGCGTGTTTTGGTGGTGGATGACGAACAGAACATCCGTGATTTTTTAACGATGGGCTTGGAAGACGAAGGGTACAGTGTCGAAACCGCAAAAGATGGCTTGTCAGCATTGACGAAAATGCATCAAAATCCTTGCGACATCGTCATTTTGGATGTTATGATGCCAGGCATGGATGGCTACGAATGTTGTCGCATGCTGAAGCAGAAATACGAGGTCGTCGTTATTATGCTGACCGCGAAGGGCCAAGCGGAAGATACCGTAAAAGGGCTGAAAATCGGGGCGGACGATTATCTGGCCAAACCCTTCAGTTTTATGGAGTTGCTGATGCGGATGGAGGTCCGCTTGAATAGTCGCTTTCCGCAAAAGAACTCAGTTATCTGCAAAGGTCCCTTTTCCGTCGATGATGGCCGCCATGAGATTATGTTTAAAGATAAAAAACTCGATTTGACACCCACGGAGTATAAACTAATGTGTTTGCTGTTTGATAACGTGAACATCGTCATCTCAAAAGAAACAATCATGAATCAAGTCTGGGGTTATGATTATTTCAGCAGTTCGAATGTAGTAGAGGTGTATGTCCGCAACTTAAGAGAAAAACTGCAGGATACAGAGCACTGTTACATAAAAACTGAGCGCGGATTCGGTTATAAATTGGATGTGGAAGGATGAAAATGAAAAACTTGAGCAAGCAACTGTTCCAGAGGAGTATGCTGCTGTTGCTGTTGTTTTTGGTGATTATTGGTTTTTTGCAGACGAGCTTAATCTATCTCTATAGGGAAAATCAGAGGAAATCGGAAGTGACCAGCTACTTGCATGCCCTACAGCAAACCAAAAATCTGTTCGGTGAAGGAGAGCCGTTGGCTGAAAAGGCGACAGAGCTTGCCGAGGATATGATTTCAGATGCGAACATCATTTTTTATGCAAGCTCCGGGGAAAAGCAAATGATTCACATCAATCGAGTATTTTTAAAGGACAAACAGACCGCGACGTACACTGAACCTGTTTATTATGAAGGGAAAGCAATCGGGACGATTGAAGTCATCTATTCCATCCATGAGTCGTTGGAGTTGATGTTTACGCAGTTGATTATTTATGTAATTGCCAGCATTATTATCCTTTTGCTAGCCTGGCTAGTCTATAAACGTATGTTGCGGAAAACGTTGGATCCCTTGGATCGCGTCATTGCATCGGTTTCTGAAGTTGTCGTCAGCAATTTGGATGAGCCCATTGTTATCGCTGATGCTCAAGCGGATATAGCCAAACTAGTTGATTCGACTAATGAGTTGAAAGCAAGGTTACATGATTCTTTTCAAACTATTGAAGAGAATCAGCGTAAGTTACAACAATTCGTTTCCGATGCTTCACATGAACTAAAGACGCCGCTAACGACAATCCGAGGCTATTCAGAAATTCTGTTGCGAGGTAAACTGGATAACCCCGAGAGGATACGCTATTCTCTAGAAAGTATGCTTGATCAGACGAAACGCTTGACGAATATTGTGAACGAACTGCTGGAATTATCAAAGTTGGATCGAAAGGTAGAGATGGGTAAAACCGAATTGAACCTGAATGATGTTCTAGAAGAACTTTTTCCCTTGTTGAAGATGATTCAAGAAGGCCGGGAAATCAAACTGAGGTTAGGCGAGGTACCGAATGTTTTGATGAACCGCAACAAAATAGAACAGGTCATTTTAAATATCGTCCAGAATGCTATTTTCCATTCCGATAAAAAGACTCCGATTCTGATGCGTACCTACTATGAAAATGAAAAAGTTATCATGGCGATTACTGATTACGGGGAGGGTATTGCCGAGGAACATCTGCCGCTCATCTTTGACCGGTTTTACCGCATCGATACTGATCGCTCACGCGAAATTGGAGGGACTGGTTTAGGCTTGGCCATCTGTCAAGATATCATGCATGCACATAACGGAGAAATCAAACTACAAAGTATTCTAGGAAAAGAAACGACATTCTTTATCCTGTTCCCGAGGATGAATGATTGACCAATTTTGTGAAGTAGGCAGTGTACTTTATTCCACAGTGCGAATCAACTATAAAAAAACGGGGCTGCCTTATTTGATACAGCCCTGTGTTCTATTTGTAAGATTGATTGGGTTCAGGGTCAATTTTATGTGAATACTTAATTTGGTTTCCATAATTTCTTAATTGGCTGGTAAATATTAACGATTTATTATCAAACATGTGGTCTTTATCCAGAATTTCACCAGTATCGGAATCAACTGTAAGGCCTTCGGTGCTAAAAGAAGTGTGGTTCAAATTACTTAAATAATGGTATCTGACCAATAGCCATAACGATCAAAGCGTCAATAGCATGATGTCGATGGACATCATCTTTAACCAACACTAGAAAAATTAATATTTAAACCTAAATCTGAATGATTCATACTTCTTCAAAAAATAATAATTTGTGTATTTTTTACTTCGTTCAGGTTATTCGTTTGTTAGATTCTCTTATTTTACTTCAAATTTCCAAATCACTAATTTATTGGTTTAGAGCTTCTTCACCACGTACGACATTAGAAATTTTAGTGGTGACTGTTCCTGCTACAGAACTAGAGTCATTATCGTAATATATAACATCCCACGCTGCAGATTCTCCAATAGGAACAGGGTACTTCTCTATTTTGGTATGCTAGCCTTTTTTATTGATTCTGCCTCACTAGAAACTTCTTCAGTAGTAGCAGAATTAGCATTGATACTTTTTACGGTAACGTCTGAAGATTTCCCATATGCGACTAAAAAGAGACTTGAAATCCTAATAAAATCATATATTTAAATTTATTCATTATTCTGTATCCTCCATTTTAATGAAATCTGTTGCATCTGAAATAATATGATCTTCATCATCTTTAATTATGATAGTCGGGTGAGTAGTTCCATCATAAAAATCTGAGTTTAAGTATAATTGTCTACTAAAACTATCCATAATAAGAGTGAAGAAGCCATTTGTTATTTCACTCATTTCAGATTTATCTGAGTTACTAATGACCAATTCGATAGTGTTATCATCAGTCATTAACGATGAAACAATTTTAGGAGAATCTTCGCTATCTACATTATTACCAACTTCTCGTTCATCCAAAGATTCTATGTATTCTTTAAACTGACGCTTGTTAAGATTTATTTTTTCCCAATCAATTTCTTCTACACTTCCAATTTTAGCAAACTCATCAGTCGTTGATTGATCTAATTTATCTAATCCATCTTCTTTGGGGGTAATGGATTCGCTTTCTACTACCTCCGGGTAAGAATCATTATTACTAGTTTCTTCAGTACCACAAGCTCCTAAAATAAAGATGCACGCAATGGTGAGTGCTGACATTTTGAATACATTCAATTTATACTCCTCCTTAGATAGCGCAATTTTTTTATAGAATCTTACTTTCCGTAATAAATTTAGCATGTTATAATTCAATTTACAAAGATAATAATCTTATAATTGCTCTCTCATTAATTATTAGTACTTTTTTTCCCCGCAAACTGTACTTGATTTATAGCGCTCCATAATAGTAGAATAATTTAAATTAACCGTTAAAAAAATGAAGCTGTAGTTCCATCCTAAATCTAGTTGTTGATTTTCATATAAAATAATAGAGTTTTTTTGTTTTAGTGTATGAAATAATTCGCGAAAACTCATTTTTTTAATTCTTCTTCGAAAATCTTCAATAATTAGTTTTTGTTTTTAAACAATAATAAGTACCCTACAATAGCAGAGGATAACAGGTTCTATTTTTATTTAGCCTTATCCAAAACCTATTAAAGGCACTAGAACTTGTAAAAATACTAGAATCTGTAGAACAAGTACCTATTAATGAAAAATTGACGATACCATTAAATCTATTTTTTTGGTGTTGCTGGAGTGCTGCCTGCAATAAATGACAGAGTACATTCTCTCCACCCGTTTGATTTTGGTGGGAATGTAGATAATAAGAATTTTTATAGATAGAAAAACAGAGATAAACCCTAATTCGTTTTCATTTGGAATAGGGATTATTTTTTTTATTAGTTTGCTTTAAAGGGGAGGCACATAGCCTATTTAAGATTCTATAATTATAGCTAAATAGATTGGCTTTAAGTTATTGAAGCCTCCTTATAAGATAGAATGAAATCCGTACGGTTGACATTATTACGAATTCGTAATAATATGTAGTTACTTTGAATGAACGCTTAAAATCGACAAGTTAGTTAAATAAATTCCAAAGTAAGGGATGAATGTTTAAAAAGACGATAAATTTGACTATCTGATTCTTTAATCGTTAGGAAGCTGTAAAAGAAGTACGATGAATCGAACAATAAGAAATAAATAGGGGGCAACTTAATCATGAATGAATTAAAACCATTTAAAGGAATACACCACGTAACTGCGATAACAAGTAGTGCAGAAAAGATATACAAATTTTTTACCTATAATTTAGGTTTGCGTTTAGTAAAGAAGAATGTGAATCAAGATGATCTTTCAACTTATCATTTATTTTTCGCCGATGATCGTGGCAATCCAGGAACGGATATGACGTTTTTTGATTTTAGTGGAATTGCTGCTCATCAACAAGGAACAAATGATATTTCGAGAACTAGTTTTAGAGTAGCTAGTGATGATGCACTTAGTTATTGGGAAAAAAGACTAACGCACTATGAAATTAAACATGACCAAATGATTGAGCAATTTGGTAAGCAAGTTCTCTATTTTGAAGATTTTGATAAGCAGCAATATGCTATTTTTTCAGATGAAAAAAATGTTGGGATAGCATCCGGAGAGCCTTGGCATAAAGGACCTGTACCAGATGAATACGCAATTACTGGGTTAGGCCCCATTTTTTTGAGAGTCCAATCTGAAGAAATGATGGATCAAGCTTTAGTTCAAGTTATGAAGATGCGAAAAATAGCACGTGAAGATAATTTTACGCTTTATGAAATGGGTGAAGGTGGTAACGGAGCTTCAGTTATTGTGGAAAAAGAGGATACTTTAGAAAGTGCAAGACAAGGTTATGGCGGCGTTCATCATGTTGCTTTTAGAGTTGAAGATAAAGAACAGCTTGATGCTTGGGTAAGACATTTCAAACAATTAGGTCTCCAAAATTCAGGTCTTGTTGATCGTTTTTATTTTAAAGCTGTCTATACTCGCTTGTATCCTAACATATTGTTTGAATTATCAACAGAAGGACCGGGATTTATTGATGATGAAGAAGCCTATGAAGTACTTGGTGAAACATTGACTCTTCCACCACACTTAAGAGATAAGCGAGAATACGTTGAATCTCAACTGCCAGACTTTGATACAGTAAGAAGTACAAAAAAATTTAAAAAGGAGTACTTTGAATAATGAGGGATGAACTTAAAAGTTTAATTATTCTATTTAAAGCTTACAATAGTATTGAAAAAAACGTAAAACAGTCACTTGCTAATACAGAAATCAATGTTAATGAATTTACCGCTATGGAAGCTTTATATGTGAAGGGATCGCTCACGACAAAAGAACTAATTAATACCGTGCTCATTCCCAATAGCAGTATGACTTATGTGCTAGAAATACTAAGCAAGAAAAAATACCTTACAAAAGAAAAGAACAAAAACGATAAAAGAATTCAAATTATTGCGCTGACAGAACTTGGAACAAAGGTATTTGAAGAGATATACGAAAAACATTTTTCTTACATGCGTTCTATCTTCAATGTCTTAAATAAAGACGAAGAGCTACAGCTGCAATCCTTGTTGAAAAAATTGGGTAAACAAGCAGAGGAGGTTGTATGATGCAAGAGACAATAAGCAAAGGTAGTAATAATCATGTGATTATTACCCTTCATGGAACTGGCGGTCATGCGACAAGTTTGTTTGAAATTGCGCATATCCTCGACCCTGAGGCAACGAAAATTGGTTTCCAAGGAGAAGTCAACGAAAAAGGGATGAGTCGCTATTTTGGACGCTATCCAGATGGCAATTTTGATCTTGTAAGTTTGGCTAACGCAACGCAAAATCTCTATGATTCAATTTATGAAGTGATTGGAAAATACAACTTGAAAAATCATAGAATAACACTATCAGGTTATTCTAACGGAGCCAACCTAATCAAAAATCTGTTAAAGGAATTTACGGATTTGCCGGTTGCGAACGTTCTTTTATTTCATCCTTCACCAATCACTCCAGCTAAGGAATTTCAAAAGCAAGGAGGCCTTAACGTTTTAATGACAGCTGGAAAGAATGATTCTTACATCACAGACAATCAATTCAAAGAAATTGAAAAGAAGATGTTAACTGCCTCAATAAAAGTAGCAACTTTCACCCATAACCAAGGACATCAACTAACCCAAGAAGAAGGAGAGTATGCTAAAAACTTTCTTTCAGAAAAAAGGGAGGATATTCAATGACTAAATTAAAAATAGATTTTGACACAATCGATGAAAAGAGCCGAATGAAGTTGGTTAAAGGCAGTATTATTCCACGCCCGATAGCTTGGATTACTAGTCTGAATGAAAATGGGAGTGTTAACTTAGCACCTTTTAGTTATTTTAATGTGGTATCGCCAACGCTAGTAGTCGTATCTTTTCAAAGGAACGGAGACAAACAAAAAGATACTTTTGTAAATATCTTTAGAGAAAAAGAAGCTGTTATCCACATTGTCGATGAATCATTAATTGATGCAATGGATAAGTCATCTACACCATTAGAGAGAAATAAAAGCGAAGTGGAATTAACAAATTTAACGCTAAGTTCAAGTATGAAAATTAAAACACCAGGAATAGAAGAAGCACTCATTCGTTTCGAAGTAGTCCTAGAAGAATCGATTACGCTTAAAAATTATCAGAAAGACGATGAGGAAGCAGATTTAGTTATTCTTCGAGTTATTGGTTCTATTGTGGATGAAAAAGTCTACGATTCGAAGCAAGGCTACGTGTTGTCTGATGTCTTACGTCCAATAGCTCGCTTAGGTGGAACAGACTATGCTAGTATTAAAACTATCCCTTTCAAGCGCCAATTTTGATTTAAAGGGAAAAATAATGAATAAGAAACACTCTGATTTGAATAAAATCAGAGTGTTTTTTGTAATTAAGTAGCATTTCCAGGGTCATTTATTTCAGTCATTAGTTTGTCATCAAAAAGCGCAAAGGCTGTCTTTATAACTGATTCTATGGCTTCTTTATTTGGATCGCTTTTAGAAGAACAGGCCACAACAAAAACAAGAAGGAAACCAAATAAAATCATTAAGGACAGATAATTCTTTGCATTTTTTTCGGAAATAAATCCTCCTATTGAAACCGATAATAATAGTTTTCGGTTGAAAAATAATAGTTTTATTTAATAAGCCAGTCTTAAAAATAAAAATAATAACTAGTTATTAAGTAATCATTGTTGTATTTAATAGCCAGTTTTAAAAGCATCCCCTTTATAGCATTGATGGAATAGGTTCCTTTTTTAAAGGATTCAATATAGGAAGCATATTTTTTTCGTTCTTTTTCTGTAGCGACGTTCTTAAAATACCCCCAGACATGCGAGGCAGCATTAATCGTTGTTCCTTCAGTTGGTTCTGTTGCTAAGGCTTGGTCGATTAAGGCATAGAATTCTATTAGGGGGTAAGAAACTTTATCTTTTAAAAGCATTCTAATTTCTTCGTATACGTTCGGATTATGTTCAAGGATATTGTATTTGTATTTAGCCCATTCCTTTTCTAAATCAGAGATTTTCTTGTCATTTGAAGTTAAGTTAACTGCTTTAACAGCAGATAAGTTTTTGTCTTTTACTTCCAACATGATATCTACATCAGGAATACTCTTCAGGAACTCATTAAAGATTTCTAAATCAATTGTTTTAGAATGGCTGCCAGCTCTTTTTAATTTAGCTCCTTGCGAGTAGTGGATTTTTTGAACCCCATCTTCAGCAGTCCAAGTTTTATTTGCTAGCAAGATATAATAGCGGTCATCTTTAGCAACATCAAATGGCAAAACTTGGTTGTGCAAATTATCGTAAACAACAGGAATATGGTTCGTTAGTCCAATAGCTAAAACGTCGCCTATATTGTAAGACTTATCATCATTTTCAATAATCAAACGATCTTTTATACCTTGACTTAAAAGGTGATAATTTTTTTCGAATCTTGTAATAGCTGCTTCTTTATCTCCGTATACTCCACCAATATGAAGAATAATTTTACTGGATTTAGCTGTTTCTAGTGCACTTAAAAAACGAGTATGATACGTAAGATCTTCGACAGCTCTTTTTACAACCTCTTCATTTGGTGAATTTAGGACAGTATATTGTCCAGGATGCATAGAAACTCTCACATTATGAGCTTTTAATTTTTCAGCGATCAAGTGGAATTCTCTTTTGAAGATATCATCCCAGTTAAGATCGTTAATCGGACTTGAGCCAAAAGGAATGATATCTGAACTAATTCTAAAATGGGTAATTCCCATACTAATATTGTAATCAATAATTCGATCTAACGTATCTAAGTTGTGTTTAATCAGTATAAGTAAATGGTCGGGTGTGGCTGTTTTAAGAGTACACGTTTTAAAGGTCGTATTGTATACACCAAGAGTTAAGCATGCGTAACCAATTTTCATAGAAGGCTCCTTTTATTGACAGTTTATTTTAATCTATATTGTATCATAACCGAGCTATAGAATAAGAAATGAAAGAGGATTGAATTTAAAAGATAGATATAAAAAAGGGGATTTTAGTTGGGAGAAATGAGATGACTCCCTAAATCATTTTAATCGAATAGAGTAAAAAACTGCCGAGTTTTTTAAACTCAGCAGTTTTTTTATGCATTTATTCGAACCAAATCGCATACTCTCTTTCAGCACTTTCTTTTGAATCTGATGAGTGAACGGTGTTTTCTGACAAACTAAGACCGTAAAGAGCACGGATAGTGTTGTCTCCAGAGTCTGCTGGATTAGTTGTCCCGTTTAGTGCTCGAACTCGACTAATAGCATTTTCTCCTTCTATTACAAGTACAACTATGGGACTTCTTGTCAAATAAGCAACCAATCTTTCAAAAAAAGGTTTGCCTTTGTGCTCAGCATAATGTGCTTCTGTTGTCTCTTTAGAAGCAGTCATTAAGTTCATATCACTAATCTTTAAATCATTTCTTTCATATTCTGATAAGATTTTCCCAATCAAATTTCGTTCTACCGCATCCGGTTTTATCAAGACTACTGTTTTTTCATACATATTGAAAACCCTCCCAAACCTATATTAATAAGATTCTAACATGTTTAAGCTTTTTTGTGTAGGAGATACTAATCGTTTATGGAAAAAAATGCACAATGGTTTTCATAGCACCAAGGGTAGTTGGTAGCAAATTTGGTTAGTCTATGGTAAAACGTAACTAAAGAGGAGGTTTTATAAATGGAAAAAATATTTGATGTAATTGTTATCGGCAGTGGCGTTGGAGGTATGGCAGCAGCAAACGGCTTAGCAGCTGGGAAAAAAGTAGCCATTGTAGAAAACGACTTATGGGGAGGAACGTGTCCTAACCGAGGATGTGACCCTAAGAAAGTATTGTATTCAGTAGTTGAAGCTAAAGATGCAGTCACTCAATTGGCGGGCAAAGGTTTTTCTGTTCTTCCTCAAGTGGATTGGCCTGAGTTAATGTCGTTTAAAGAAAGCATTATAAATCCAATGTCAAAAGGATCTAAAGACAGCTTACAAAGAGCTGGAATCGAAACCATTATAGGAAAAGCTAAATTTATCAACAAAAATACAATTCAAGTAAATGAAGATACTTTAACAGCTGAAAAATTCATTGTTGCGACTGGTGCTAGGCCTTCGATATTACCAATCGAAGGAAAAGAACATTTGCTAACAAGTGCAGATTTTTTATCCTTATCTGATATGCCTAAAACAGTAACGTTTATCGGTGGAGGTTATGTCGCTTTTGAATTAGCAACGATTGCAAATGCAGCTGGAGCAGAGGTTCATATCGTGCATCATAATGATAGACCCCTAAAAGCTTTTGACTCAGAACTGGTTAAAGATATCGTTCATCAACTGGAATCAAAAGGCATAACATTTCATTTCAATATGGATACTAAAAAAATTGAAAAAACCAACGATGCTTTTATTTTAACAGCTGAAAATAAAGACCCTTTATTAACTGATTTAGTATTTTGTGCGACAGGACGAGGCCCTAACATTGAAGAATTAGATCTCGAAAAAGCGGGAGTTGCCTATGATAAAAAGGGCATTCAAATCAATGATTATCTTCAAACAAGCAATAAAGATATTTTTGCTTGTGGAGATGTGTTGTCAAAAAGTAAGGAGAAATTAACACCTGTAGCGAGCTTTGAAGGGGCTTATTTAGCACAATATTTGGCTAAAGAAACAACTGAAAGAATAAAGTATCCTTGTATTCCTACTGTAATCTATTCGAGTCCTAAATTAGCTCAGACAGGGATAACTGCACAACAAGCAGCTGAACAAGAGAATAAGTACAAAGTATCTACAATTGATGCAACTTCTTGGTTTAGCTATCATCGGGTAAATGAACCCATTTCAAAAATAAAAATTATCACAAATCTGGAGACAGGATTATTAGTTGGAGCAACTTGTTTAAATGAAAAAGCTGATGAGTTGATAAATTTTATGAGTCTTTTGATTAATCAAAGCATGACAGCAGAAGAGACCGCGCAGCTGATAATGGCTTATCCATCGATTGCTAGTGATCTAGGTTCCCTATATAAATAAACGTCAGTCCAACTAGTATACTGCAAAATTGTTACAAGGTATCAACTTTAATTGATAGCAAACCAATCGTTTCGTCTGCAATCAATAGATACCGAGCTGTACAATAATAAGTGAAAGAATCAAGTGGGAGCGGGGATCAATATGACAAGGATTGTATTTGTTCGTCATGGACAAAGTGAATGGAATGCATTAAATAAGTTTACTGGGTGGGTTGACGTTGGTTTAAGTGATGCGGGACTAAAAGAAGCTCATGAAGCAGGGAAAAAAATAAAAGAAGCTGGAATTGAATTTGACAGAGCATTTACATCTGTTTTAAAAAGAGCGATTAAAACGTGCCACATTGTGTTAGAGGAATCCGATCAACTTTGGGTGCCAGAAGTTAAAACATGGCGCTTGAATGAACGCCACTATGGAGCTTTGCAAGGACTGAATAAAAAAGCGACAGCTGATAAATATGGCGTCGAACAAGTTCAATTGTGGCGACGCTCGTATGATACTTTACCACCTTTATTAAAACCAGATGACCCTAATTCAGCACTAAATGATCGACGTTACTCAAATTTACAAAAACGAGTTGTCCCAATGGGAGAAAACTTAGAAACGACATTGGAAAGAGTTATTCCGTTCTGGGAAGATCATATTGCGCCAGCTGTATTAGAAGGAAAGACGGTTTTGGTAGCCGCTCATGGCAACTCTTTACGTGCGCTAGCTAAATACATTGAAGAAATTTCTGACGAAGACATTATGGAATTAGAAATTCCAACTGGCCAACCGCTAGTTTATGAATTAAACAGTGAATTAGCCGTTATCAGAAAATATTACCTTTAGGAAAGAATAAGAATAAAAGGTCCATCCTTTTATTCTTATTCTTTCGTTTTTTTGAGATTTTACGGAAATGTTAAAAAGTAGAATAGACGATTATATTTTAAAAGGTTATACTAATACCAACGTGGAATGAAAAAGCTGAAAGATTACATTATTTTTAGTAACTAGTTAGAAATGGTTAAAGTCGTAAATTTCAAGTCGTAAAAGATGAAAGTGGTGCAAGTTAATTATATGTCAACATTAAAAAAACTTTATGAAAAAAATGAAGAAATCATTCGCTATTTGGTTTTTGGAGGATTAACAACACTAGTTAATTTTGTCGTGTTCTTTGCATTTGATACGGTATTTGATGTTCAGTACTTGATTGCTAATGCTATATCTATTGGAGCATCCATTATTTTTGCTTTTTTTACGAATAAAAAATATGTGTTTAAATCTGAGACAGTGACTAGTTGTGCTTGGGTAAAAGAATTTTTTTTATTTTGTAGTTTCCGATTAATTTCAGCCGGATTTGATATGGTAAGTATGTTTATTTTAATTGGTTTACTTCAATGGGATTCTAATATCTCTAAGTTAGTTACTCAGTTAATTGTTGTGTTTTTAAATTATTTTTTCAGTAAGTGGTTTATTTTCAAATAAGCAGATTGCATTAGTTACTAGGAACGAATCTTTGTTTCAAATAAAAAAAGTGAACTCAAAAAGAGGTTGGAAATATTCCAATCTCTTTTTGAGTTTAAAAATCTTTAATTGTACGAATTCCGATGACTGAATCCAATTCAGATAAGTCTCCCACAATTCTTGTAGAACCTAATTTATCAGGGATACTCAATGTATAAACAATAAGATAAACAGCTTTATCTTCTTTATAGGAATCAACTAAGTAATCCATATCCATTACGAGAATTTTTTGCCGATCAAAATAGTCTTGAATGGCTTTCTTCGTTTCTTTTCTTTTGTAATAACTGATTTCAAGAGTTTTATAATCTTGTACACGAAAAACTTTTCTGATAGCCATTAAAACTAATAAAATAATAAGACAACCAGAGAAAGCGATGAAGTAATAGCCCATCCCAACAGCGATTCCCAGACTAGCAGTTGCCCAGATAGAAGCAGCAGTTGTTAATCCAGTTACACTTCGTTTAGTCACAATAATTGTACCAGCACCCAAGAAACCAATGCCGCTAACAATTTGAGCAGGTAAACGTGTAATGTCAGTATTTAAAACTTGAAATAAATTAGGACTTTCCATTGCTAGTTTAATGGTTGTGTAAGTGGCTTGAATCTGAACTAAAGAAAAAAGAGTGGCTCCAACACAGACTAAAATATGAGTTCGTAAACCAGCATTGTGCCCTTTTATCTCTCGTTCATATCCAATGACACCTCCAAATAAGATAGCAGCAAGTAATCGACCGGTAATTTCTAAATAGTCTAATTCAAACATGGTTAGACACCGACCTTTCAAATTTGAATAAAAAAAGGGAATGTGAAACTTTTTTAATTGATTGATAGGCTTATTCTAGAACGTTTGATAGTTTTCAAAAAGTAAAAAATATTAAAATGTTGATAGAAAAGAGTGCCAAAGAAAAAATCATCTAATAGGTTAAAGATTTTTTTCTAAAAGAACACAAGGAACGTTATTTTCGTAGAATTCATCGGACACGATTCTATAATCCAATTCTTCATAAAATGAAGTAGCCGTTTGCTCAGAATGAATGGATGCTTTTTTACAACCTTTTTCACGCCCGATTTCTTCTAGTGCGTGGATAATAGAGCGACTTAATTTTTGCCCACGATATTCTTTTAATGTCGCAATGCGGCCAATTCGAATGGTTTCACTATCTGGTAGCTCGTATCTTCCTGTGGATACAGGTTTTTCGTGGTCATACATGACGGCATAATCAATGTTCGAGTCGTCCAAATTATCAAATTCTTCAGAAAGTTCCATCTGCCTTTCTAGTACAAAAACAGACATCCGGACGTAAAAAGCACCGGCTTTATTCCAAATGTCATTACCAATATAAAGTTTCATGTAGTTTATTCCTCCTTGTATCATGTAAGTCAATATTAGTCTGACAAAATTATGAAAAGATGTCAATTGATATGAAGGTCTGTAGAAATAGTTAAGGTCTAGTGAATCAGTTCTCTTAATGATTATTCTTGTATTTAACGATTTTACAAAGTATAGTGAATATGAAAAAAAGGATGTATTTATTTAAAGGGAGGATGTAATCATGTCTATTTATTTTAGTGATTGGGGCACGGTTTTTAAAATTCTTGTTGTTGGGACTATAGCTTATTTGTTATTAATAATTGTTTTACGGATATTTGGAAAAAGGACTTTAGCCAAAATGAACGCTTTCGACTTTGTTGTTACAGTAGCCTTTGGTTCTATCTTGGCTACAATATTAACTAGTCGAGATTTGACTTTATTCGATGGAACATTAGCTTTTACACTATTAGTGGTATTGCAGTTTATTCTGACAAAACTGACAATCTATTTTAAACTAGCCAATAAAATAGTGAAATCCAAACCAACATTATTATTTTATAAGGATGAATTTGATGTTAATGCTATGCAAAAAGAAAGAGTCTCAAAAGAAGAAATTTTACAAGCTGTTCGTTCAGCTGGATTTGCTTCACTAAAGGATATATTGGGAGTTGTGTTAGAAACGACAGGTGAATTTTCTGTCCTTAGAGGAGATTCAGATTACCCAGAAAGTAGTACGCTGGAGAACATAGACAAAAGTTGTTTTTTATCAGTAAAATAACTAAAGCAGCTTTTTTATCTCATGGATTAAAAAGCTGCTTTAGTTGTCAAGCAAATGGAGTGAAAAAGTGAAGCATGATTCCTATAACTCCTGCAAATAACATAATATAAATAGGATTTAATTTGAATGTTCTTAAAATAAATAAGCTTAGTATGAATATTCCAACTGAAACCCAACTTAAGTCAATTAATTGAACAGGAAAGCTATCTTTATTAAAAAAAGCCGTTAATAAAATAGATAATCCAGCAGAAGCAATTAAAGCGACAACAGCGGGTCTTAAACCTTTGATAACTCCTTGTACCAGGCTTATTCCTTTGTACTTATAGTATAACGTAGCTAAGGTTAATACTATGATAGCAGAAGGTGTTACACATCCTAGTGTAGCAACGATGGCTCCTGGTAGACCGGCAACTTTTGTTCCAACAAAAGTTGAAGTGTTAATGGCAATTGGGCCAGGAGTCATTTGTGAAATCGTTAAAATATCAATGAATTCTGTTGGTGTTAGCCATGGATGAACTTCAAGTACTTGTTCTTGAATAAGCGGTAACGCAGCATAACCGCCACCGAAACTAAATAACCCAACTTGGAAAAAACTCCAGTATAATTGTAAATAAAGCAAGTTAATCCCCCTCCTTTTTCTTTAGAAGATTAACTCGATACGTAGTGTATGCTCCAATTGTTCCAGATATAAATAGAATCATAACAATATTAACATCAAAAATAGCTGTTGCAATAAAAGCTAAGATCATCACGATAATAGGCAATACCTTTTTATCAACTACAATAGACATTCCCATGTTGATTACAACGTCAACAATTACTGCAGCTACTCCGGCTTGCATACCAAACAACAAAGCATTTATAACGGCATTTTCTCGAAAAGCGATATAAAAATAAGAAATAGCTGTTATGATAAATAAAGGCGGCAAGACAGTTCCTAAAGTAGTTAAAAGTGCTCCTGGAATGCCAGCCATTCTATATCCTACAATAATAGACGCATTTACAGCGATAGGCCCTGGAGCAGACTGACCGATAGCAACTAGATCCAACATTTCTTCTTCCTCAATCCATTTTAAGTCCTTAACAAATCGTTTTTGCATTAAAGGGACAATGACATACCCGCCTCCAAATGTAAAAGCACTTAATGTAAAGGTAGAAAAAAATAAAGTCCAATAAAATTTCTTATCTTTCTTCAATAAAACTCTCCCCCAGTTGATGTTCACTTATTTTCTTGTTTTCAGTATACCTTAAAAATTTGCCGATTAAGAAAAATTTGCTGTTTTAAAATAAAATTCCTTTTTAATCAGTACCTGTTGGTTACACATAAGGTTTCTAACTTGCAAAAAAAAAGCGGGTGCTTAATAATAGAAAAGCATATGAGTAAACCAATCAACTAAATTGAAAACTTAGCGAGGGTATGCACCAAATGAGTAAAATGGAGAGTGAAAATGTGGGAACGTGGGAAGTGTTTTTAATTGTTGGCACTATTTCATTCTCGCTTCAAGGCAGTTTAATTGCTATGGAGAAAAAGTATGATTTATTTGGCGTTTATTTATTTGGCATTTTAACTGCTTTTGGCGGTGGAGCCGTTCGAAATACATTAATCGATGCTCCTGATTATGAATTGTGGCAACAAGGGTCGCTTTTTTATAGTGCGATGATTGCTATCACATTGATTTTACTGTTCCCTAAACCTTTTCTCGCAAGCAGAAAATTATGGGAAAACTTTTTAGATAGTCTTGGTTTGATTGCTTTTTCAATTCATGGTGCAACAGTTGCCGTGAAATTAGGTTTGCCAGTGAGTGCCGTGGTGGTATCTGCTTTGTTAACAGCTACTGGTGGTGGAATCATTCGAGACTTGCTTTCGCAAAGACAGCCAATCGTATTAGGAGAAGTGGTTTACAGGTTGTGGGTGTGTCTGATTGGGTTGATTATTGGGATGGGATGGACGACGGAAACCTGGCATTTGTATCTGTTGTTTATTGTTTTTACGCTATTGCGAGTGTTGTCTTTTCTTTATGACTGGAAAGTTCCAGTCCGTAGATATTCCGAATAAGTTGGATTTCCAACGGGATTTTTCATAAGATGCAGATTCTTTAGAAGAATACTATAAATAAAATCAAAAAAAGCGGGCCTCTTTTGTGTATTTTTAAGTTCTTACTTTAAGTAACGACTGTGTTAGAATTTGCAAAAAAAAAAATATAGAATAATAAGAAGAAAACCCATCATCAGTTAAATGAAAATAGATAGTGTGAAAAATGATACAGCAAGTAAATCATCCACTAAGGCGGGATTTTAATGCAAAAGAACGAACTCAAATTTCCTGGATTAAATGTGCGAATAGAAGAGGCCCAAAGAGTACAATTAGAAATATTATTAGAGTTTGATCGGTTATGTAAAAAACACGCAATACACTATCAACTTTTCTCAGGGACTTTAATTGGAGCTATCAGGCACAAGGGCTTTATTCCTTGGGATGATGATATAGACGTATGCATGTTAAGAGAAGAATACAAGCGATTTCTAGCTGTCAGTGCAAAAGAATTAAGCGAAAATTTTTTTTTGCAAAACTATCAGACAGATGAAAAATTTCAAACTCAGTATACAAAAATCAGAAAAAACAAAACACGTTATGTTGAAAACCTTGTTCAAGATGTAAAGATGCACCATGGATTTTTTATAGACGTATTTCCATATGATCAGGTGAGACCCGATAGTTTAAAAGGTGAAATACAAAGAATAGCGATAGATCAATTAAAGATCATAAATTACTGTAGAGTTATGAGAGTAAACAATAGTGAAAAAAAAACGGGTTTAAGAATAGCTAAAAAGGCGGCCTATTATTTTTTGAAAGTTATACCTAAAAATAAAATAGATCGACTCATTACACGACTTGCGTGTCTTTTTAACGAAAAGGATGAAGAATACGTAGGGGAATTGAGTATTTCTACTGGTAAAAAAATGTACGACTCTTTTGTCTTAAAGGAAGAATTTTTTTACGATTCAATTGACTGGGATTTCGAAGGGCACAAGTTTCCAGTACCTAGAGCATACGATGAGATTCTAAGAAAAAATTATGGCAATTACATGGATTTGCCTCCCTTAAAAGAACAAGAACCCCATCATGGAATTGTTGAAATAAATTTTAATACAGAAAAATAAAAAGGAAGTGCGAGAATTTTTTGCACTATGAGAAGGGAATAAAAAAATGGGCAATCAAAATAAGGCACTAAAAGAAAAAGTTTTAGATTCAACCGTTGTTTCTGTGATTGTTTCTGTGATGAACATTGAATCAAATGATATAAAGAACATAACATACTTGAAAAAAGGGATGACAAACGATTCCTTTAAGTTTGAAGTTAAAGATAAAAGTTACATCATTCGTGTACCTGGAGCAGGCACGGATAAGTTAATCAATAGAGCAAATGAATACGATGTATATGAAGTGCTAAAAGGAAAAAACATAAGCGATAAGATTATCTACATTTCAAATGAAAGCGGAATCAAGATAACGGAATTTTGGGAAACAGCAAGAGTGAGTGACCCTTTTGATAAAAATGATATTCAACTGTGCATGGAAAAATTAAGAGAATTTCATAACAGTGATTTAGAAGTTTCTCATTTTTTTAATCCTTTTAAAGAAATTGAATTTTATGAAAGCTTATGGAAGGGCAAGCCATCGATGTTTAAAGATTACATTGAAGTGAAGGATCACGTTATGTCTTTGGAAAAACTAATTGATCAACTGCCTAAAAAGCTTGTCTTGGCTCATGTAGATTCTGTTTCAGATAACTTCTTATTTGTAGAAGATGAAGTATTTGTCATTGATTGGGAGTACGCTGCAATGCAAGATCCACACTTTGATGTAGCCATGTTTGCAATCTATTCTTTATATGATAGAGAACAAACGGACTTTCTAATTGATAAATATTTTGCTGACGAGTGCACAAATGAAACACGAATGAAGATTTATTGTTACATGACAATAGGTGGATTGCTTTGGAGTAATTGGTGTGAATACAAGAGTGCATTAGGAGTAGATTTTGGAGAGTATGCATTAAAACAATACGATTATGCGAAAGACTATTATTCCATTATTGTAAAAGAACTTCTTCCAAAGACAAAACTTAACTTTGGATAAGCGCCCATGTAAGATAGAAAATAAGGGGATAATTGAGATGAAGGTAAAAGATAAAACAGTACTTGAAGTTGAGAATGCGATTATTATGGCTGCGGGGCTGTCTTCTCGATTTGCACCAATTTCTTATGAATATCCAAAGTCATTAGTAAAAGTTAAAGGCCAAATTTTGATAGAAAGACAAATACTACAATTAAAAGAAGTTGGAATTAATGACATTACAGTTGTTGTAGGGTATAAAAAAGAATTGTTTCAATACTTAGTAGATAAATTCCAAGTTAAGTTAGTTGAAAATTCTGATTACAACACTCGTAATAATCACTCAACGCTCTATGCAGTAAGAGAAAAACTTGGTAATACGTTTATCTGTTCAGCAGACAATTATTTTACGCAAAATGTATTTGAACCTTATGTTAAAAGAGCCTACTATTCATCTGTTTATGAAGAGGGAGCAACGGGTGAATGGTGCATAAAAACGGATGGAAATGGGTTGATAACGGATTTGAAAATAGGTGGCGGGAACAGTTGGGTGATGCTGGGGCACGTATTTTTTTCTAGTGAGTTTTCAAAGAAATTTGTGGAGATTCTAGAAGACGTTTATGATAATCCAGAAACAGCTAATTTGTTGTGGGAAAGCATTTATCTTAATCATATTAAAGAGTTAAATCTTTATATTCGTCAATACTCAAAAGAAACTATATTTGAATTTGATACCTTAGATGAATTGAGAACGTTTGACCAACAATACATCACGTCAACAGGTTCAATGATATTAAAAGATATTTGTGAACAGTCAAATTGCAAAGAAAGGGACATCACTCGTATCACTCCAATAAAAAAGGACGGAGAAACCGTTGGCTTTTTTTGTTTCATTAGAGAAGAAAAATATACCTATATTTATAAAACGAAAGAATTAGCAACGTATAAATAGTGATAAAAACGTATAGGAGAATGATCTATGGCTTATGGCTTATTAGCAGGTTTTTTTTGGGGATTAGACACAGTTATACTAGGGATTGCTTTAGTCATGTCACCATTTTTATCAACGGAACAAGCAATTTTATTAGCACCGTTTATCAGCACATTTATCCATGATTTTTGTTCTTCGCTATGGATGCTTTTTTATATGGGCATCAAAAAAGAGTCGAAAAAAATTTTTGCTGCTTTAAAAACAAGAAGTGGTAAAGTAATTATTTTGGCAGCTTTACTTGGCGGCCCTATTGGAATGACAGGCTACGTTTTATCCATAAATTATATTGGTGCTGCCTATACCGCTATTATATCTGCTCTGTTTCCAGGAGTGGGAGCGCTATTGTCTTATATCTTTTTAAAAGAAAAAATGAAAGGATATCAAATAGCTGGATTAACTATCAGTATTTTAGGTGTTATTGCGTTAGGCTATACGCCTGGCGGTAGTGAAGCCAATCATATGATTATAGGAATTTTATTTGCTTTAATGTGCGTCATTGGCTGGGCATCAGAAGCGGTTATTATAGCCTACGGATTAAAAAATCAAGAAATTAGCGATCACCTTGCTCTTCAGATAAGACAGCTAACGTCTGCTGTCTTTTATGGAGCTATTATTATTCCGTTTGTTAGAGGATGGTCATTTACATTATCCCTGATACCTACAAAGACAGCAGCGATTATTTTGTTAGCTGCGTTATTTGGTACAACTTCTTATTTGTTTTATTACAAGGCCATTAATAAAATAGGAGCCTCTAAGGCGATGGCTTTAAATATCACTTATTGTGCATGGTCGATTGTATTTGGAGCGATTTTATTGAATGAAGAAGTTTCTTTAAAAAGTATTATTTTGGCATTGGTTATTGTTGGCGGTTCTATTACTGCAGCAACAGATGTGGAAGAAATGGTTAGCTTAAAAAAAGAATCAATTAGTTAAACTGAAACTTATCTCAAGGAAGGCTTAATGGTTGGAAAAGTGTTTTTTGATTGAGTGAATAAAACTCAATACAGTTAAATTAGTAATAAACAAATCATACTAATCGATTAATAAAGTGAAAGAAAGGAATGACGTAATGGATAAATTTATGGACAGAGCAGTTACATTAGCAAAGAAAAATGTTCGAAGTGGAGGGACACCTTTTGGGGCCGTACTAGTAAAAAATGGTGAGATTATTTCTGAAGGAGTCAATGAATTGCACCACACATATGATAGCAGTGGACATGCAGAAATGTTGGCTATACGTAAAGCACAAACAGCACTTAAGACACTTGATTTATCAGATTATATAATGTATGCCAGCGGTGAACCCTGTCCGATGTGCTTATCAGTGATGTATTTATCAGGGATAAAAAAAGGGTACTATTGTGCATCAATTGAAGAAACAGCAGAAATTGGTTTGGGTGTCTCTAAAGTTATATACGAGGATTTAAAAAAAGATAAATCAGAACGAAAACTGTTGATGAAACAAATACCTTTAGCAGTAGGGCAAGAAAACCCAATGGATATATGGGTAGATAGGAAAACTAAAGAGTGAACAACGTCTGAAATTAAAAAAACTTAATGCACTGCAAAGTGATTGGTTGTAGTTCATTAAGTTTATTTTTTTGTGTAAGATGAAATAATCCGTTTAGTCAGAAGCAACTTTAATAAACAAAGGCAGTTCTTTAAAATAGTCCGTTAACTCTTACTATGTTATAATTTTGGTTACTAGTTTGTTTTAAAATTTTTTTTTAAAAACAAATGAACTATGAAAAAAATGATGGTTAAATAAAATAAAATGAATACAATTTTCTTTAGAAAGGTGGTCTATCATGAATAAATTTACTGAATTGAGAAACGATTATTTTGATAAAGATAATCTACGTTCCTTTCCTTCACTTTTTTTAGAAAAGTATGAAGAAAAGAACGTTGTTTGGGAAAAAAAAGAAAAAATAGTCTTGAATCAGTTTAAAGATATCTTGCAGCTCGCTACAAAGAAGGAGATAAATGAGACCGAAATTATCGGAACACTCTCTTATTTGGGCCAAGATGCTTACTTAGATCGGTATATAGTAAATATCATTATAAAAAACCATCTACTCCTTACTAAAGAAGGTTTCGATAAAGAAGTAACCTCGTCTTTATCGCAAAAAAATAAAAATGATTCAATAGTGTATGCGTTAATAGATACCTGTATTGAATGTGATAGAAATATATTGAGTAAAGAGATAGTAATGGACCTACTAACAGTTCACCAAAAAAAATTAGATGTATTTTCGATAGCCATAGACTACCTCTATCATTTCAAAGTAGACGGATTTGAACAGGATATTTATGAATGGTTAAAAGAAGACTACCCAATAAATATCAAGATGCAACTCATAGATTTATTGGTGGAACTTTATTCATTAGAAAAGCTGAATCATGCTACTATTAAAAATCTAATTCCTTTTCAAGAAAACAAAAAATTATTTACCGACTATATGGCGATTCTTAATAAGGAACAGTTAGTTAAGCATAATGGATTAACGATTTTGCAATCGATGTTTTATGGAGATTTTGAAAACAGCGGTAAAGGAAATAATGGTGGAATGGCTGTTTTTTTGAAAAATTTAGGAAATGAATTATCTAAATCAGAAGAAGTTTCGTTAGTTGTAACACTAACAATCACAAATGAATGGTCTCATAATCAGTCACTCATGAATTTTTACTCAGACAACCATTTATTTTTAAGAGCCCCTATCTATATGGATGCAGCAAATAAAGACCCCTTTTTAAAAAAAGAACGTTTTATAAAAAGAGCAATCGATAGGTTTCTAAAAAAAATAGAAATTGAACCAGATGTTTTTCATGTTCGTTATTTAGATAATGCATCTAAGGCAATAGCACTTTTAAGTAAAGAATTAGAGAAAAAGTTTGTTTTTACATTGACACCAGATCCTCATCGTAACATGGCCAATAATGATGGAACGTTAAAAGTATTTAGTTTTAATGAGTATGTTCAAAAATTAAATAAAATTATGATAGGCGACGAATTAATTTTTGAAAGTGATCAAATAATAGGAATAGGCAATCACACAGTAAAAAAAGAATTAGAGCTGTACTTCCCACAGTTGCTAAAAGAGCATAAGAAAGAGACGTTTTGGATGATTAGTGAAGGGATACAAGCTGACTGGGATCTTAAAAAAACTGATGGACAATTAAAGCAGCATCAAGAGTTAAAACAGATTAAATTTAAAGAAGAATTCTTTGATAGACCGATTATTTTAAATGTAGGAAGATTAGAGCAACAAAAAGCTCAAGATGAATTGCTAAAAGCATGGGGAAATTCGAGTATTTCGGATGTGTATAATCTATTGGTAATAGGTGGAGATGTAGAAAACCCAAATACAGATGAAAAGAAAATGATGCATTCTTTTGAAGAGTACCTTTCTATACATGATCATCTAAAAGATAACTTTCAACATATAGGTGCGCTACCAAACGAAACGATAAGAATGATTGAAAAAAAGATCATGGAACTTCAAAAACAGTATCCGCAAATTTATCTTTGTTCTAGTAAAAAAGAAGAATTTGGGATAGCGATTTTAGAAGCCCTATCACAGAAGTTCTTAGTATTAGGACCTGAAAGAGGGGGCGTGAAAAGTTATTTGGAAGATGATACCAACGGATTCTTAATTGACACATCTAATTGGGAAACGATTTCTGAAGAAACAGAAAAAATTATCCAGCGCTTAAAAAATAAGCAGGTAGTATTTGAAAAAATTCAAGATGCTGGACAAAAAACAGTTAGAGACCGTTTTTCTATGGAAGAAATTTCTAAAGAATTCTTATTGTTTTATTTATCTTTAAAAAGGAGCAAAGTGAATGAACGCTAATCATATATTTTTAATTAGTCCACCATTTTATTCTCATTTTACTCCGCTCTTAGTCCTTGCAAAGAGTTTCAAGAAGCTCGGGAAAGAAGTTACTTTTGGATGCAGCAATGAGTTTAAAGAACAAGTAGAGCAAGGCAACTTAACTTTCTATGAAATTGACATTAGTAAAAATAAAAATGTAGGGAAAGCTAAAATAACCAACCAACCTGATTCAGAAAAAGACCGACTGGATGAATTTTTTGAAGCAACAAGAAAAGGAGCTGTCGAAACGCTCATTACACAATCTAAGCACAGAGAAAAAGACATGCTTTACAAACCAGAAGAACTCATTTCTAAAATAGAAAAAATAGATAAATCTTTAGCTGTCGATTTATATGTTGTAGATATCCTTTCTTATGGTGTTACGCTTGGGTTGTATTCTTTAAATCTTCCTTTTGTAACATTTTGTCCACCACATCCACGAACCATTCCGATGGAGAATGAGAATTATGGTGTTCCCAAGAATTGGCCTTCTGCAATACCTGTTGAAAACAAGCAACTGGAAGAATTAAAACAAGTCTCGAAAAAAACACAAAATGAATTTACAAGTATTTTTAATAAAATGATAGAAGAAAGTACGAGTAATTGTAAAAAAATAGAAAATGCTTTCAGTTTGGTTTCAGAAAAAGCGATTCTTTATAATTACTTTGATTTTGATTCTATTGAAGACAAACAACAGTTACCAAATAGGATTTTTATGGGCAATTGTTTTGAAGGAAAATCATTGGATAAAGAATGGCTAGAAAAAATAAAAGGAACAAATAGTAAAATTTTAATCACATTGGGTACTTTCCTATCCAATCGAGTCGATGTACTTGAAAAGCTTATAGTAGGATGTGAAAAATACAATCCTGGGTCTCTTTTGATTGTTTCAGCTGGAGACAACGCCGAAAAATTAAAACAATATCGCTCTTCTTCTGTAATCATTGAAGCATTTATTCCTCAAAAAGCCTTAATGCCTTATATGGATAACGTTATTTTTCACGGAGGCTGTAATACTTTTACAGAGGCAATGTATTATGGTAAACCGATGATTATTTTGCCTTTTTCAAGTGATCAGTTTAATATCGCCTATGATTGTGAAAAAAAAGAATTAGCTGAAATACTAAATCCTAATACATTCGAAGAAAAAGAATTACTAACAGCCCTTGAAAAAATAAACAATCAGTCAAAAAGAAAGTTAACGCATTGGAGTGATATTTCTAAAAAAAGAGGACCCGATTATGCTGTTAAACAGCTATTAGATAGCCATTAAAAATAAAAATGTTAGATTTATTTAATCGAATTAATCGTTAAAAACGCATTATTAGTATAAATTAGGAGCTGATTTAGTGAATTTTTTTTCTATGAATAGAAATGAACCAGTTAATAGAAGTAAGTATGATGTAGATGGTGTTCCTCCCTTAAGAGAAGCTGTTCCACTAGGATTACAGCACATTTTCGCTATGTTTCTAAGTAATATAGCTGTTCCAATAATCGTAGCAAGAGTAGTTGGGATTTCAGGAAAAGATTTAACTGTATTAGTACAAAGTGCCATGATTATGGCTGGAGTAGCTACTCTGATACAATGTTATCCAATATGGAGAGTTGGAGCCAAACTTCCTATTGTAATGGGAAGTAGTTTTGGTTTTTTACCGACCAATATTTCCATAGCTAGCGGATATGGAATTTCTGGATTATTAGGAGCGACATTTGTTGGTGGGCTCTTTTGTGCAGGGTTGGGTTTCTTTATCAAACCGTTGAGACGTTTTTTTCCAAAAGTTGTAACAGGAACCGTTGTACTGACAATTGGCTTATCTTTACTGCCAACAGGTATAACAGCGATGGCTGGCGGAAGTGGTTCTGAAACATTTGGCTCAGCGAAAAATTGGTTGGTTTCATTATTTGTCATGTTTTTGGTGTTGCTTTTAAATCAATACGGAAAAGGAATGACTAAAACCTCGTCTATTTTAATTGCTATTATTATAGGTTACCTGTTAGCGCTCGTGTTAAATATGGTTGAATTTGGAGCTGTCAGAGAAGCCTCTTGGTTTTCATTACCTCAGCCTTTTTATTTCCCATTGGTGTTTAAATGGGGGGCAATAGCACCCATGTTAATTATGTTCATCGTTACAGCTGTAGAAACCGTTGGAGATGTTACAGCGATAACAATGGGAGGGTCAGATAGAGAACCAACGAATAAAGAATTGTCTGGAGCTATTTTAGCAAACGGAATTACCTCTTCTTTAGCGTCCATGTTTAACTCTTTACCGAATACATCTTTTAGCCAGAATGTTGGAATGATTTCCTTTACTAAAATGATGAGCCGTTATATCGTTGCTGTTGGCTCTTTCTTTTTAATTGCAGCTGGATTAATTCCTAAATTTGGTGCGACGCTCTCTAGTTTGCCTCAATCTGTTATCGGGGGAGCGTCCATTATTATCTTTTCTCAAATTACTTTGACAGGAATCGGAATATTAACATCAGAACCTTTAACGGATCGTTCAAAAGTGATTATTGGTCTTTCATTAGTATTTGGATTGGGATTAACCCAAGTCCCTGAAGCAATGGTAAGCTTGCCAGATTTCTTAGCAACGTTGTTCGGAGAATCGGCTATTGTGATTGCTTGTATCGTCGCATTAGTATTGAATATTATTATCCCGGCAGAAGAAAAAGACTCTGGAAAATTAAATGAAGAAAAGGCAGAATGATTTTGAAAGATGAAAAAATAAGTTTCGCAAACTTTCTTTGCAACGATAAATGAAAATTTATGAAACCTTATGAAACCTTCTTCTTTCTTTTTATCAGTAAACTACCTATACTTGAATGAGTATAAGAAAGAAAGTGGGAGATAAAATGGTTGAAAAGTATGATTATATTGCTATCGGTGGCGGAAGCGGTGGAATAGCTTCTATCAATCGTGCAGGAATGCACGGGGCTAAAGGTGCATTAATCGAAGGAAATGCTATCGGCGGAACATGTGTAAATGTAGGGTGTGTCCCTAAAAAAATCATGTGGCATGGAGCTCAAATGATGGATGAAATGAATTTGTATGCTTCCGGCTATGGTATTGATATTCCTTCGAAAAAATTAAACTTTGCTAAATTAGTCAAAAATAGAGAATCTTTTATCCAAAGACTACATGGGAGTTACAAAAATGGTTTAAATAATAATTGTGTTGATTTAATAAACGGCTATGCTAAATTTGTTGACAACAAAACGGTTGAAGTAAATGGGAAACAGTATACTGCAGACCATATAGTGATTGCGACAGGTGGAAGACCGGAATTGCCAGATATTCCAGGTGCTGAATATGGATTAGATTCAGATGGCTTTTTTGAACTAACAGAATTACCAGAACGAACGGCCGTAGTAGGTGGCGGTTACATTGCTGTGGAATTAGCAGGTGTATTGCATGGATTAGGATCCAATACGCATTTATTTGTTCGCCAACATGCACCTTTACGAAACTTTGATTCGATTATAGTTGAAGGATTATTAGACACAATGGCGCATGAAGGTGCCACTCTGCATACGTATGCTACACCTGAAAAGGTTGAAAAGAATGAGGATGGCAGTCTGACTCTTTACTTAGAGGACGGAACAACGCATGAAACAGATGCCCTTATTTGGGCGATAGGACGTCAACCAAATACAAGGAATTTGAATTTAGCAGCAACAGATGTGATAGTAAATGATGGTGGATACATTACAGTTGATGAATTTCAAAATACAACAGCAGAAGGTATCTATGCTATTGGAGATGTGACAGGTCATATTGAGTTGACTCCCGTGGCTATTGCAGCTGGGCGGCATTTATCCGAACGATTGTTTAATCATAAACCATTAGAGTATTTGGATTATGATAATGTTCCAACAGTTGTTTTTAGTCACCCTCCAATTGGAACGGTGGGCATGACAGAAGAGCAAGCAATTGACAAGTTTGGTGCAGCACAAATAAAAGTATACGAAACACGTTTTACTGCTATGCACAGTTCGATTACTGAAAATAGACAAAAAACGTATATGAAATTAGTCTGTTGTGGACTAGAAGAAAAAGTTGTCGGGCTTCATGGGATGGGTTCAGGAATGGATGAAATGCTGCAAGGTTTCGCTGTCGCTATCAAGATGGGAGCAACTAAAGCAGACTTTGATGCTACTGTAGCGATTCACCCAACTGGTGCTGAAGAATTTGTTACAATGAAATAAGTAGCTACGATAACAATAAATAAGGTTAACTAAAAAAACTCCACTCTTAAACCATAGCGGTTTAAGAGTGGAGTTTTTTTAATGAATAACTAGTGGTTCTTTGACCAATTCTACGCTAACACCGTAATGATCTGAGATAACTGGGTAGTTTAGCCCATTAAAAATAACTTTAGACTGTTTAATAGAAACAACTTTATTTGTAAAAATAAAATCTAACCTTAGCTTTTCTTTATTTTTAGACCAGCCGTCTATATTACTTTCGACAGTATGCCCTATATCTCGTTCAGTTGCCAATACAAAAGTATCAAACCATTCTTTGTTTACTAAATCATAGCCTTCATTAGATGACTGTGAAGGATTATTGAAATCTCCCATTAAATAGATCGAACCAGATAATGGTTTAAAAAAGGCAGAACACACAGCCCATTGTTCCTTAAAGGTATCTTCTTTATCATTCCACCAACCCAAATGAAGATTAAAATACCAACTGTCCTCGATTTGTATACCAATAACAGAGCGGGTTTTATGATTATCGTAAGCGATACTTTTTGAAGCATGGAACGCTTTAATTTGTTGAATAGGATGAAGGCTCAAAAAAGCTAAGCCTTCATCATAAATGTCGTATCCGATATGGGAAGGTAACCAAGTCCAAGAATACCGTAAGCCCGCTTGTTCTAATTTTTGTTGTACTTGGAAAGCAAAGTTATTTTGTTTGATTTGAATAGAAGGATCAGCAGCTTGATAAGTAAAGAAATCTGATAAATCTATTGTAGGTTCGCTAATAGACTGATTGACTTCTTGGAAAGCTATAATATCGAATTGATTGAATAGAATCGTTTCAACAAGTGTAGCCAACTTATCCTGCGGCTGTTCTTCTAACCAACTATGTGTATTTAATGTTAATAGTTTCAATAAATTACACTCCTAATGCATCTTGAATGTCTGATTTTAAAACATCAGCTTTTGGTCCATAAACAGCTTGTACTCCTTGGCCTTTTTTAATTAGACCTAAAGCTCCAACTTTTTTCCAGGCTGCTTCATCACCAACCATATCAGCATCTTTTACGCTAACACGAAGACGAGTCATACATGCATCGACATCAGTGATATTTAATGGTCCACCTAATAAGGCAATAATATCATTTACTTGTCTACTCATTGCAGGGACAGCTTTTCCAGAACTATCTGAAACAGTATCTGTTTCTTCTTCAAGAATAGAGGCTTCATCAATGTAATTTCCTAGACGTCCAGGGGTAGCGAATTTGAAACGACCAATCATATAATAAGAAATAAAATAGGCTATAGCGAAGAAAGCAATACTGCTTAATAGGAAATTAATGACATCCCATAGTAATCCTGCATTTATAGACATTGGAATACGAGTTAAAAACTCTAAATTTCCAAAGGAATGAACACGTAATGGAATCAAATCAGCTAATGCAAACGAGAAACCTTGAATAACAGCATAAACAACATAAAGTAATGGCGCAGCGAACATAAACATAAATTCAAGAGGCTCAGTTACACCGGTTAAGAAAACGGCGATAGCTGCAGAAAAGAAAATAGATTTGTATTTTTTGCGTTTTTCCACATCTGTTCTACGATACATAGCATAGGCAACACCTAAAAGTGTTCCACTTGCACCGATCATTTGTCCAACTTTGAAACGAGCAGGGGTAATACTTGTCAACAAAGCTTGATATCCAGCTGTATCACCAGATTGTTTTAAATTGACTAAATCACTAACCCAAGCTAACCACAGTGGATCTTGTCCAAAAACTTGAGTACCTACATTTGCTCCGGTTAATATGCTATAGGTTCCTCCAAGAGCAGTGTAATTGATTGGAATTGTTAACATGTGATGCAATCCAAATGGTAGCAATAAACGCTCTAAGGTACCGTAAACAAACGGCGCTAGTACTGGAGCTGTATCAGCTGAAGTAGCAATCCATTGGCCAAAATTATTGATACCCGTTTGAATGATTGGCCAAAAAATAGCTAAAATAAGAGAAACAACAACAGACCATAAAATAACTACGAATGGTACAAAGCGTTTTCCGTTAAAGAAAGAAAGAGCTTCAGGCAATTTACGATAATTATAATATTTATTGAATATAATTGCTCCTACAAAACCAGAAATAATTCCGACAAATACGCCCATATTTAAAGCTGGTGCTCCAAGAACAGAAGTGAAATAACCGTTTACTAAAATTTCTGAACCAAATAAAGTTTTAGTCGTTGCACCTTCCGTTAATAACATTTCAGAAGAAACTCCGAAGATAGAACCGGTTGTTACGTTAATTAATATAAAAGCTAAAATAGCAGCAAAAGCTCCGCCAGCACGTTCTTTAGCCCAAGATCCTCCGATTGCCGCAGCAAATAGAATATGTAGATTTCCTATTACGCCCCAACCTAAACTTTCCATTACACTACCGATAACAGATAACAATTGAATGTCTCCGCCGAACATGACAATCATTTTACCGATACTAATCATTAAACCAGCTGCAGGCATGACAGCGATGACGACCATTAAAGCTTTTCCCAGTTTTTGCCAAAAATCAAATGAAAATGTTTTCTTCATTTCTTATTCCAACTCCCTATAGTTTATTGTTTGAATACGCAAACGCTTGCTCTTAGTATAATTAGATGCCAAGTAAAATGCAAGCGATTCCTTTAAAGAAAAACGAGAAAAAAGCTGTTACCGTTAACAAGAATAAGAAATAGCTTTTTCTTCTATATAACAATAAATACAACTAGATGAAAATATAATAAAAAATGAATTTGACAACGCAAACGTTTGCGTTTAAGATTACAGTATAAAATTGAATAGCTGGGAACAATGTGCGGCTTGAGGAGGAAGTAAAAAGATGAAACGATTATTTGAATTAGATGAATGGAAAGTACAAACAAACCTATTGGATAAAAAAGACCGACGCTTACAAGAGAGTTTAATGAGTATAGGAAATGGATATATGGGGATGCGAGGTAATTTTGAAGAACATTATTCAGGAGATCATCACCAAGGAAGCTATCTTGCAGGTGTTTGGTACCCAGATAAAACGCGTGTTGGGTGGTGGAAAAATGGGTATCCTGAATACTTTGGTAAAGTGATTAATTCAATGAACTTTATTAAGCTAAATCTTTATATAGATGGAGAACAAGTAGATTTATATAAAGATTCAATATCTGAATTTAACATGTCGTTGGATATGCAAAAAGGGATCTTATCTCGTAGCTACATAGTGAAAAAAATGGACAAGCAAATTCACGTTGAAGTTGAACGGTTTGTAAGTTTAGCTCAAAAAGAACTATGTGCCATTCGTATGAAAGTTACTAGTTTAACAGGAGATGCGACCATTCGTTTTGTCCCTACGCTAGATAGTAATGTAACGAATGAAGATTCAAATTACGAAGAAAAATTTTGGTTACCAGTTTCTGCTACAGAAGACAGCCTAACAGTAGAAACTAAACCAAATAATTTTGGGATAGAGCAATATACGGTAGCTGCTACAATGCTGAACCGTGTTGAAAATGTTGAACATACTCAAACTAGTTTAAGTGACATGTCTGTTGTCCAAGAATTCACTGGGCAGCTGAAAGCTGGAGAATCAGCAACGATTGAAAAACTGATTACTTTAACAACTTCTCGTGACAGCTCAAAAGCAGAAGTTTCTTATAGAAGCAAAGAAATAAGTGAAGCAGTTGCACCGTTTTCGTTTGCACAATTGCGTCAGGAGCATATGGATCTTTGGCAAGACCGTTGGGATAAAGCTGACGTAATTATTGGTGGAGATAGCGCAGCGCAACAAGGCATTCGTTATAATCTATTCCAACTTTTTGCAACGTACTATGGGGAAGATGACCGTTTAAATATTGGTCCTAAAGGTTTCACGGGTGAAAAATACGGAGGAGCGACTTATTGGGACACAGAAGCCTACGCGATCCCATTATATTTGGCTTTGACAGATCAAAAAGTTTCGAAAAATCTATTAAATTACCGACACAACCAATTGCCACAAGCTGAGCACAATGCACGTCAGCAAGGGTTAAAAGGTGCGCTATATCCAATGGTGACTTTTACTGGCGTAGAATGCCATAATGAATGGGAAATTACTTTTGAAGAAATTCATCGTAATGGATCAATGGCTTATGCCATCTATAATTACACCAATTATACTGGCGATGAAAGTTATCTATTGGATAAAGGCTTAGATGTTTTAGTTGGTATTAGTCGTTTCTGGGCTGATCGAGTTCATTACAATCAAGACAAAGACCAATACATGATGCATGGTGTAACAGGTCCAAATGAATATGAAAACAATGTGAACAACAATTGGTACACGAATAAAATGGCTGTTTGGACACTGGAATATACACTATCCTCATTAGAAAAATCTGAAAACAAAAAAATAGCATTAAATGTAGAGGTAAAAGAAATTGAAAAATGGCAAACCATTATTGAAAAAATGTATTTCCCATACGATGAAAAAAGAGGAATCTTTGTTCAACATGATACATTCTTAGATAAAGAGTTACGTCCTGTTTCAGAATTGAACCCGACAGAGTTGCCTTTAAGTCAAAATTGGTCGTGGGATAAAATTTTACGTTCTCCTTATATTAAACAAGCGGATGTGCTCCAAGGAATCTATTTCTTTAAAGAAGATTTTACAGAAGAAGAAAAACGTCGAAACTTTGATTTTTATGAACCGTTGACTGTTCACGAATCGAGCCTTTCTCCAAGTATTCATGCTATTTTAGCAGCTGATTTGCAAAAAACAGACAAAGCAGTTGAATTGTATAGCCGGACAGCTCGTTTAGATTTGGATAATTACAACAACGACACACAAGATGGATTGCATATTACTTCAATGACAGGTAGCTGGCTCACTATTGTTGAAGGGTTTGCTGGAATGCGTACTGCAAATGAAACACTGTCGTTTGCACCTATATTGCCTGATAATTGGACAAATTATGAATTCCACATCAATTATCGTGGCCGTCTATTAAAAATTACAGTAGATGCAAATGGCTTAACCCTTACTCTAATTAAAGGCGCAGCCATTGAAGTGATATTATATGATCAACTGATTATGCTAACAGATGAATACAACGGTTTAATAAAAACAACAAAAGTTGGAACAATATAAAATAAGGGGGCAAAAAGATGAAAGCTGTATTATTTGATTTAGACGGAATTATAACGGACACGGCAGGTTATCATTTTTTAGCTTGGAAAGCCATGGCTAAAAAACTAGGAATTGAAATCAATAACGAATTTAATGAACAACTAAAAGGGATTAGCCGGATAGAATCATTAGAGCTCATCTTAAAGAAAGGAGAGTTGGAAAATAAATTTAGCATGGCTGAAAAAGAAGAATTAGCTACTAATAAGAATGAAGAATATAAAAAAATGATTGAACAAATGAGCTCAGTTGATATTCTACCGGGTATTGAGTTAGTGTTGAATGAGCTGAAAAGTAAAAATATCTTACTAGGTTTAGCATCTGCTAGTCAAAATGGACCATTTATCTTAAAAAAGCTTGGTTTAATAGATTTATTTGATACGATTGTAAACCCAGCTGAATTGTCTGCTGGAAAACCTGCTCCTGAAATTTTTCAAAAAGCTGCTGAACAATTAGATTTACCAGTTAAAGAGTGTGTCGGAATTGAAGATGCTGCTGCAGGTGTTGAATCAATCAACAATGCTAGTATGGTCTCGATAGCAGTTGGAGACAGAGCGGTGTTAAGTGCTGCAGATAAAGTGGTGGCCTCAACAAACCAATTAACTGCAGATTTAATAAAAAAGGTTTGGATTGATTGCAGTGAAACTAACTAAGCGTCATTATGGGTGGGTAGAGGAAAAAGAAGTTATCGAATATCAACTGGTTAATGATCAAGGAGCTATTTTCCAGTGCTTGAACTATGGTGCAGTCGTTAACGCTATTCTAGTTCCAGATCATGATGGATGCTTGGAGAATGTAGTACTAGGTTTTGATAAACTATCTGATTATATGGCTCATCCTGCCTATTTTGGAGCGTTAGTTGGACGTGTAGCCGGACGAATCCGAAAGGGCCAATGGTTAAATCATCAATTGACACTAAATGAAAAAGACAATCATATTCATGGTGGGGAAAATAATTTTAGCCAAGTAGTTTGGCAAACTAAAATAGTAGAAGATAGGACTGATACACTAGGAATTCAGTTTACCTATCATAGTCTAGCGGGTGAGAATGGCTATCCTGGTAATTTAGCAGTAACCGTTACTTATTTATGGACGAATGAAAATACTTGGGTTATGAATGTAGAAGCCAAGACTGACGAACAAACTTTATTTAACCCCACGAACCACACTTATTTTAATTTAAGTGGAGATACCAAACGAACAATAGCAGGACATCAACTCCAAATTTTTAGCGATGTCTATGCGGAAACAAGTAAAGACAAATGTCCTACTGGTCAATTATTACCGGTCATAAAAACGGTGTACGACTTTAGAGAACCCGTTCTAATGCGTACAGCTATAGAAAAGCATCCGAATGGCTATGATACAGCATTCAAGTTATCAAAAGGTATAGTAAACTTGAATGAACAAGAGAGCGGTCGAAGATTGGAAATACAAACTACACGAGAAGCCGTTATTGTTTTCTCTACTACTGGAATGGATGAAGATTATTTTATTAATGGTAAAAAAATGTGCAGTCATCTAGGGATAGCATTAGAGACCCAAGAACTACCTGATGCGGTCCATCACAAACACTTTCAATCCATTGTTTTAGAGCCTAACAAACCCCATATTTCTCAAACAATTTATCGTTTTCCTGTTCAAAGAAACTTGTCAGTCCACAAATTATAACCTATGATAAGAGAAAGCAATGATCAACAATAAGGAAGTGGATTTTTTGGCCATTACAATCAAAGATGTTGCAAAAAAAGCAGGTGTAGCGACCTCGACTGTTTCACGTACAATTCAAGATCATTCAAGTATCAGTGAGAAAACTAAAAAGAAGGTTCGTTCAGTAATGAAAGAGCTAGGTTATCAACCAAATTTAGCGGCGCGAGGCCTAGTGAATAAAAACATGAGGACTATCGGTGTTATTTTGCCTGTTTCTGATGGGTCAGTCTTTAAAAACCCTTTTTTTCTAGAAATGATTCGTGGGATTAGTAAAGCTTGTAATGAAAAAAAATATATGGTGGCATTGGCTTCAGGAACAACAGAAGAAGAATTACTTGAAAGTATTCAAACGATGGCTAAAGGTGGTCGAGCAGATGGTTTTATTGTCCTTTACTCTAAAAAAAAGGATAGAGTAATTGATTATTTACACCGAGAAAAATTATTCTACGCTATGATTGGCAAGCCATATGAGTATGAAAATGAGATTGTGTATGTTGACAATGATAATCAATTAGCCGGCAAAGATGCAACAGATTATTTATTGGCTTTAAAACATGAAAAAATAGCTTATATAGATAAAAAATTCGACCAAATGATGTCTAAAGAACGACTGGCTGGGTATAAACAAGCTCTAATGCTAGCAAAAATTGAAATGAATCCAAAATATATCATACAAGGACAAACAAAAAATAACGGTCTAGAAGAACAAGTTAGAAAGCTGTTTTCTTCAGAAAACCCTCCAACAGCTATTGTTGCGGGGGATGATCTGATTGCAATGGAATTGATTTATTTGCTTAAAGAAATCAACTTGAGTATACCTGAAGATGTATCCATCATCAGTTTTAATAATTCTATTTTTACAGAGATGGTGCAACCAACGCTGACATCGATTGATTTACATGTTACTTATTTAAGTGAGCAAGTTGTAGAAAAACTGGTAGATTTTATCGAAGGCAAACAAACGTTGGCTATAAAAGTTATTCTGCCACATGAAATTATTGAACGAAAGTCATGCAATTGGCAAACGGGAGAGGCTAGGACATAACGTTCCAGCTTCTTTAACAGATCAAGATTTTTATTGTAGAACGTGTCCCAAAAAGCAAACTCGACGTCCAATTCATGAAGAATGCTCTAAACATGTTATGAGACACTCCTATTTTTTACTTAGAATAGGAGTGTCTCATTTTTTTTTGCGATTAGCCAATTCTATTTGTAAATGTTAACGTAACGGAATAATTCTCTTGACTTTTTTTAATAGCGACACTATTTTCCATTGCAAAGTTAGAAAAAGTCGCCTAATGCTTCCTTATGGCGAGCGTAAACAAGACTGAATCTTTGAATTTTATCTTCGTCTAACCGATTATATCCTTTTATTTAATGTTATTCCAGTGCACTCTTGCCCTTTTTATAGGGTTATTCCATCTGTTTGTTATAAAGTAGAGAAATAAGAAAGGAGAAATTAGGATTTTCAATAAAAAAGAAATTGCTGAATAAAAAAACAAAACAAGTAGTTATACACAACTTGTTGATAACTTTGTGCACAACTTGTTAATAAGTAGGGATGGATTTTATGAAACTAGCTATCACAGCCGATTCAAAGAATGATAATCCATATAAACTGTAGTTATCCACAAAAAGTAGTGGATAACTTTTTAGAATAGAATGAAATAGATGAGAAATTATTCTTAATAAATGCATAAATAAAGGGTTATTCCTGAATCATGGATAGCATTTTTTATCACTATTTTTGAACTGGCGTTTTAGAGTACAAACTCAGAAAATAGATGCCTAACTGTTCTTTTTTTCTTTTCTATAACGGTTATTTAATTATACCCGATAGTTGGTCGCATCTTATTCGGATGCAGTAGCAATAGTCGTAAGCTGTTCATTTATTTTTCAAATATCTTAGAATGCGAAATAGAAGTTAACGTAGGAAGTAAACCCATTTTAATCGATTTCAAGAAAAGTAGTTGCTCTACAGACATTTAGTAAATTTCAAGAAAAGTTATAATTTTTTTATTTAGTATAACTGATTTAAGAAGACTTTAATTGTAAGTACCAATTTTTCGTCAGTTAGAAAGTGGCTCTCTGTATAGTTAGTTGTCTAATTACATAGGTTATAGACTAGCTGTCTCTGGATTAAACACGAACGATAAAAACATAACTATTGATATTGTTAATTATTATATTGTAATTGAAGAAATTTTATTTTATAATAAGTGAAGACGAAGAAATACACTCTAATATAATTAAGCGATATGGGCTTTAAGTTTCTACCGGACACCGTAAATGATCCGACTATTAGGGGAAAGCAGTTTTTTTGCTGTCCCAAAATAGTTAGGATTATGCGGTTGGTGGAGAACCAACTGTTTTTTTGTGTTTACATTACTTTGAGTAGGAGTAAACCACAAAATAGGTTTTAACTTTATTCCGTTGCTTATATTTTTAGAAAAAGAATGCTTTCTTGTACTTCTTTGCGAATATAAATAAGGTGGGAATAAAAAGTGGAGAATTTTTTTAAGCTGAAAGAAAATGGAACAACAGTCACAACCGAGGTCCTAGCTGGAATAACAACATTTTTTGCAATGTCTTATATCATATTCGTCAACCCTGCAATACTATCGTTAACAGGGATGCCTTCACAAGCCGTTTTTCTTGCTACTTTGATTGCCTCAGCAATAGGAACGTTAGTTATGGGACTGTTTGCAAATGTCCCTTATGCACAAGCGCCTGGAATGGGACTGAATGCATTCTTTACGTATACAGTTGTTTTTGGCTTAGGTTTTACATGGCAAGAAGCATTAGCAATGGTTTTTATTTGTGGTGTTTTTAATATTTTAATAACCGTAACAAAAATAAGAAAATTGATTATTAAATCTATTCCTGAATTAATTCAACATGCAATTGGTGGAGGAATTGGAATATTTGTTGCTTACATCGGAATCAAAAATTCTGGTTTTTTAAAGTTCACGTCAGAAAGTCAAAATATCCAATCGATTAATAATAATGCTTTTAATGCTACAGAAGCAACGTATACAGGGGGAATTGCTAGTGTAGTAACTGATGGCGGCATTATCCCTGGTTTGGTAAACTTTACCGATAAAGGAACGTTGTTGGCGTTGATGGGGCTCATTATTACAGTAGTACTTGTCGTTTTAAATGTTCGTGGAGCCATTTTGATTGGTATTATTGCGACGACTCTAATCGGTATTCCAATGGGTATCGTTGATTTATCTGCGCTCTCAAATCCTGACAATTCTTTAGGCAATGCTATTTCCGAATTAGAAATCACATTTGGTGCAGCATTCGGAGCAAAAGGAATGGTCTCGTTATTCTCTGATGCTACTCGATTGCCATTAGTTTTAATGACAATCTTTGCTTTTAGTTTATCTGATATTTTTGATACAATTGGAACCTTTATTGGAACAGGCCGTAAGACTGGTATCTTTACTACCGAGGATGAAGATGCATTAGAAAATGGATCAGGAGTGAAATCTAAAATGGATAAAGCCTTGTTTGCGGATGCAATTGCAACATCAGTTGGAGCCATCTTTGGTACATCAAACACAACGACTTTTGTCGAGAGTGCTGCTGGAATTGGAGCAGGCGGTCGAACGGGTCTAACAAGCGTGGTAGTAGCAATTTTATTCCTATCATCTAGCCTGTTTTCATCCTTTATTGCTATCGTGCCGATACAAGCAACAGCCGCTTCGTTAATCATTGTTGGTATCATGATGATGTCTTCACTCCTTGAAATAAAATGGAATGATTTAGAAGAAGCTATCCCAGCATTTTTCACTTCAGTTTTTATGGGATTAGCTTTTAGCATTTCTTACGGAATTGCTGCTGGTTTTATCTTTTATGTGATTGTAAAAGTTGCAAAAAGGAAAGCAAATGAAATTAATCCAGTTTTATGGATTTCAACTGGATTATTTATCCTAAACTTTATTGTCTTAGCGTTTATCTAATCTCTTTCTAAAGCATCCACTCGTCTTTCAGCATCATACTGGAGACAAGTGGATGCTTTTCGTTTAGTGCTGCAAGGAAGAAATCTTTTAAACACAAAAAAATAAAACACCTCCATTTCTTTCAGGACCTGTTACACTGAGAGGAATAGGAAGTGCTTTTTTTTATAGCGAAAGAAGGGGAAAAGATGACACCATTTACTGAAAAGGCGATAAGGATAATGAAAAGTATTCCAGCTGGTAAGGTCATGACATACGGACAAGTCGCCGAGGTTGCTGGAAACAAAAGAGGTGCAAGACAAATTGTTCGGATTTTGCATTCTATGAGTAAAAAATATGACATTCCTTGGCACCGTATCATAAATGCTAAAGGTGAAATTGGATTAAAAGATGAAGAAGGGAAGTTTACCCAAAAAGAAAAATTAGAAACTGAAGGAATTAGGTTAATAGATAGTGGGAAAGTAGATTTAGTTAGCGCACGTTACCAACCGGAAAAAAATGGTGAATGGGGCCTCTAATTAGGAACCTTAAAAAATAAACCTCTCGTTTTGCTTAAATCTTTGCTTTGCTTATTATAGAAAGATATAATTAATTTAATGAGTGATAGAAGTAAAAAATCTTTACCTATGAAAGGAAGATGAAACTATGGACAATAGTGAACAACAGAATAAGGCTTTTTTTACGTTAGATGAAACAGCTGTTTTTGAACAAGTTCAATCATCTGAAAAGGGTTTGATGTCAACAGAAGCAGAAAAAAGAATGGCAGAATATGGACCCAACCAATTAAATAAAGGCAAAAGTAAAAGTTTACTAGTGAAATTTCTTGAACAGTTTAAAGATTTTATGATTATTGTTTTATTAGCTGCAGCTGTAATATCAGGTATTTTTGGAGATATAACAGACTCTATTATTATCCTTGTGGTAGTTATTTTAAATGCCATTTTAGGAGTGTTTCAAGAAGCGAAAGCAGAGGAAGCCATCAATGCCTTAAGGGAAATGTCCTCGCCTGAAGCACATGTGAAACGTGATGGAACAGTAGTTTCATTGAAAAGCGACCAACTTGTTGTTGGAGATGTCGTCTTGTTGGAAGCAGGAAATATCGTACCAGCGGATTTGCGTTTGATAGAAGTAGCCTCTTTGCAAATAGAAGAGTCTGGATTGACTGGAGAATCGGTTCCAGTAGACAAGGATTTAACGATTATTGAAGATGCTAAAGCAGGAATTGGAGACCGAACAAATATGGCATTTATGAACAGTAATGTTACATATGGCCGTGGCGAAGGTATTGTTGTAGGAACGGGGATGAACACAGAAGTAGGAGGTATTGCTAAAATGCTTGCCTCGACAGATGAAACGATGACTCCACTCCAAAAAAATTTAAATCGTTTAGGCAAATATTTAACTGTTGCTATCTTAATTATTGCCGTTATTATATTCGTTGTAGGATTATTAAATGGCCGCGGTTGGCTTGATATGCTGTTAACCTCTATTTCGTTAGCTGTAGCAGCTATTCCTGAAGGATTACCTGCTATTGTGACAATCATTCTAGCACTAGGGACACAAAAAATGGCAAAAAGAAAAGCTCTTGTCCGTAAATTACCAGCTGTTGAGACATTGGGCAGTACAGATATCATCTGTTCTGATAAAACTGGAACATTGACAATGAATCAAATGACTGTTGAAAAAATGTATATTAATGGTCAGCTTCAAGACAGCGATGCGCCTATCGATGCTGATTCGCCGGTTTTACGTTCAATGATTTATGCAAATGATACTCAACTATCAGGGGATGGTACCTTAATCGGGGATCCTACCGAAACAGCATTGATTCAATTTGCTTTGGATAAAAAAATAAACGTTTCTGAAGTGTTGGCTAAAGAACCTCGTGTAGCTGAAATTCCATTTGACTCAAAACGAAAGCTGATGTCTACTGTTCATGAACAATCAGATGGTCACTTTTTAATTGCTGTCAAAGGTGCGCCGGATGAATTAATAAAAAGATGTACTAGCTACAGTGAGAATGGGGAGACTGAAAGATTAGATGAAGCAACAAAGAAAACTATTTTAGAAATCAACCATGAATTAGCAACTCAAGCGTTACGTGTCTTAGCTACAGCATATAAAGTAGTAGCTAATAAACCAGATGATATGAGTTCAGAAAAGGTGGAACAAGATTTAATCTTTTCAGGGTTAATTGGTATGATTGATCCAGAAAGAGAAGAAGCTAAGGGTGCTGTTCTAGTTGCACGTAAGGCGGGCATACGGTCAGTTATGATAACCGGCGATCACCGTGATACAGCAGAAGCGATTGCTAGGAGGTTAGGGATTTTAGAAGAAACACAAATGGGTGGAGTAATCACTGGTGCTGAACTAGATGAAATCAGCGATGAAGACTTTTCAACTAGAGTAAAAGACTTTTCTGTCTATGCTCGTGTTTCTCCGCAACATAAAGTTCGAATCGTTAAAGCATGGAAAAAAGCCGGTAAAATTGTGGCTATGACAGGTGATGGAGTAAATGATGCGCCAGCCTTAAAAACAGCAGATATAGGTGTAGGAATGGGAATTACGGGTACTGAAGTATCAAAAGGCGCAAGTGACATGATCTTAGCTGATGATAACTTCTCAACGATTGTAGTTGCTGTAGAAGAAGGACGAAAAGTTTTTTCAAATATTCAAAAATCTATTCAGTATCTATTGTCTGCAAACTTAGGTGAGGTATTAACCTTGTTTATCGCAACTCTTCTTGGGTGGAGTATTCTAGCACCAGTGCATATTCTATGGATTAACTTAATAACGGACACATTTCCAGCTATTGCTTTAGGATTAGAGCCTGCAGAAAAGGATAGTATGGAGCAACCACCTCGTGGAGAAAAAGCAACATTCTTTTCTAACGGTGTCTTGGGTAGTATCATTTATCAAGGAATTCTTGAGGGTGGAATCACCTTATTTGTTTATTGGTGGGCAACAACTAATCCTGTACACGCTGGGAACAACGAACTGATTCATAGCGATGCGTTGACGATGGCTTTTGTAACGTTAGGTATGTTACAGTTATTCCACGCATTTAACGTGAAATCAGTTGAGAAATCTCTTTTTACAGTGGGTTTCTTTAAAAACAAAATGTTTAACTTATCAATCCTAGTTTCAGGATCGCTATTAGCTGTGGTGGTATTAGTTCCTGGCTTGAATGAGGCTTTTAAGGTAAGCCATTTAAACGCACAACAATGGTTGTTAGTTCTAGGAGCATCATTCTCGATTATTCCAATAGTAGAAATAATTAAATTAGGAATTCGTACTTTTTATAGAAAAAACAAATAGTTTAGATAGTAATAAAAAAAGAGTTTTATTGAGTTTTTTTGACTCAATTCAACTCTTTTTTATTTGTCTGTTGTATGCTTTTTTATTTGCTCAAAAAATTCCAATCTTTTCTGTTGAACTTCTTACTAAAATAAAGTAAAATAAGGAATCACTAAATTTGAATCATTATACCTCATATTTAGGGCGTTCGTTCGGGGAAAATGTTCGTCTGGGACCTTTAATCTTATGATACACTGGCTTTCCAAGTCATGGAAGGCAAAATAAAGGGAGGATTATCATGACAAATCTTTATATTGTTATTGCACTACTTTTATTTGTAGCAGTCATTTATAGTTTTTGGCACCTACAAAAGAAACACATTAAATTTTCAACGCGTGTTTTTATCGCGTTAGGTTCAGGTATCATTTTTGGAGGAATTCTTCAAGTTCTTTTTGGAGCGACTGGAGAAGTAACCATCGGTGCTATCGAATGGATTAATATTGTTGGGACTGGGTATGTGCGTCTATTACAAATGTTAATCATGCCGTTAATCTTTGTTTCAATTGTTGGTGCGTTCACGAAAATTGAAGGAACCAGAGATTTAGGTAAGATTAGTGTTACAGTATTAACAACGTTACTAGCAACAACGGCAATTGCCGCATTGGTTGGGATTGGAAGTGTGATGCTTTTCAATCTAGACGGTGCCGAATTTGTTCAAGGAGCTGCTGAAACAACTCAGATTGCAGCGCTAGATGAACGCAAAGAAATGGTTGCTGATTTATCGTTACCAGAACAGATAGTGAATTTTATTCCAGCCAACGTTTTTGCAGATTTATCTAACACTCGTTCAACGAGTACGATTGCGGTAGTTATTTTTTCTGCATTTGTGGGAGTAGCCTATTTAGGAGTTATCCGAAAGAGTCCGGAAGAAGGAGCTTTCTTTGAAAAAATGATTAAGAGTTTATATGCTATTGTGATGCGTATTGTGACACTAGTCTTAAGGTTAACTCCTTATGGGGTTTTTGCTTTAATGACAAAAGCACTAGCAACAAGTGATTTTAATGCGTTAGTAAATTTAGGGAAATTCGTCTTAGCTTCTTATACAGCGATTATTGCTATGTTCTTAATCCACATGTTAATTTTGCTTGGTTACAAAGTTAATCCAATTCAATACCTGAAAAAAACTTGGACGGTTCTAAGTTTTGCATTTACATCTCGTTCAAGTGCAGGAACATTGCCATTGAACATAGAAGCTCAAACTAAAGCTTTGGGAGTAGATGAAGCTTCAGCTAACTTCTCAGGAACATTTGGTGTATCTATCGGACAAAATGGCTGTGCGGGTGTTTATCCTGCCATGTTAGCAGCTATTGTAGCTCCTTCAGTTGGAATCGATATCTTTAGTCCAACTTACATTTTAACTATTATAGCGGTGGTAACCATTAGTTCATTTGGTGTTGCTGGTGTTGGCGGTGGAGCAACTTTTGCAGCATTAATTGTTTTAGGTGCATTGGACCTTCCTGTCGCTATTGTTGGTTTAGTTATTTCTGTTGAACCTGTAATTGATATGGCACGCACATTGTTGAACGTTAATGATAGTATGCTAGCAGGAATCATCTCATCAAAACGAGTCAATCGTTTTGATGAATCGGTATTTAATGATGATGAAGCTATTATTAAATCAGATATCTAATTAAAAAAATACAGCCCTCTTTTATTATAAAAGGAGGGTGTATTTTTTTCGGGCAATTTATTCGTATCTGAGTGCTTCAATTGGATCAAGTTTGGCTGCTTTTCTAGCAGGATAAATCCCAAAAAAGACGCCTACTGCAGTTGAAAAAAGCAACACTAAGGCTACAGCGGTAATAGTGATACTTGGGACAATATCTAGTGCCCCACCCACCCCGAAGGCTAAGAGTATACCTAAAATGAGACCAATAATGCCACCGATTAAACTTAAAACAATGGACTCCATTAAAAACTGCATCAATATTGTACCAGTTGTTGCCCCAAGCGCTTTACGCGTACCAATTTCTCGCGTTCGTTCAGTGACAGAAACCAACATGATATTCATTACCCCGATACCACCAACCAATAAAGCTATTGCAGCAACAGCAGCAATAAAATTAACAAATAAACTCAAAACGGAATTAACTTGGTCCAAAGCCTGTAAAAAATTAGTAGCTGTATAGTAATCTTTTCCTAAAGAGTTGTGTCTTGTTTCCAATAAACGAACCATTTGCTTTGAAACGGAGTCAATCGCATTTTTATCCGTTACTTGGACTGTTAAACTATCAATGGTCGTTAGATCCGGATTTAAATTGCCCATCGTAGTCAGAGGTATAGCTAGATAGACAGGGATTTGGCTAATGTCAAAAGCACCTTGTAGATTATCAAATGTACCCTTTACAACACCAACTACTCGTAAACGAATACTATTTCCGGTGTTTCCTGAAAGTAAGAGTTTTTCACCCACTACATTAATTCGGTTATTGAATAAAGCTTTTGACGTATCTTCACTTATTACGACGACATTTTTACCATCTTGATAATCTGTTTGATTAAAATATCGACCATAAACAAGTGTGCTCTCCATTGCTTGAGTTGTATATTGCATATCTGGTGTTCCACTTAATACTAAAGCCGATCGTTTATCAAATTCAGATTCAGCAGAAGCTTGAATGGTTTTATCAGGAGAAATATAAGTAATATCAGAAATAGCTGCTTTTAAGGCTCGGATATCGTCATCAGTAAATGCATCACTTGGGGAAGCTTCTTCACTTAAAGAAACAGAAATAGTTGAGGCCCCTAAATCATCAAATGTGTCTGTGATTTTAGAAGTAGCTCCATTGCCAACGGCAAGAATAGCAATTACAGCCGCAATTCCAATAATAATACCTAGCATAGTCAAAAATGAACGCAATTTGTTGGCTAAGATACTGTCAATGGCCATTTTAAAATTTTCTTTGATATTCAAAAGACCTACTCCTTTCTATATGATCTCTGGTGTCTGAAGGTGATCCTTTTTAAGAGCTCCATCAAAAAATGAAAGAATTCTTTTAGTATAAATAGCTACTTCATGTTCGTGAGTAACCATCAAAATAGTCGTTCCTTCTGCATTTAGTTCTTGAAATATTCGTAAGATATCAATAGCTGTTTTAGAATCTAAGTTGCCAGTAGGTTCATCGGCCATTAAGACTGAAGGATTGTTAACAATGGCACGAGCAATCGCTACCCGTTGCTTTTGTCCACCTGATATTTCATTAGGTCGATGCTTGACGCGATCAGCTAAGCCAACTCGTTCTAAAGCCTTTAAAGCTCTTTTTTTTCGTTCTTTAGCAGGGATACCAGCATAAACCATTGGCAATTCAACATTTTCTAAGATAGTCATACGCGGCATCAAATTAAACGACTGAAAAATAAAGCCAATCTCTTTATTACGAACATGCGCTCCTTCGTTATCACTCAGTTCACTAACATCTACACCATTTAAATAATACGTGCCAGAATCAAATTGATCTAGTAAGCCTAAAATATTCATTAAAGTTGATTTACCAGAACCACTTGGCCCCATTACGGCAGTAAATTCACCATCTGCGATAGATAACGTGACATCATCTAGTGCAACAAGAGATTCATCACCGGTTCGATAAGTCTTGACGATATTTTTTAATTCAATCATATTATCCCCGACTTTCTATTTTTTTGAAACTTCTATACCATCTTTTATTTTTTCATCAGGCGATAAAATAACCGTTTGATCGGTAGTTAATCCACTTTTAACTTCCACAGCAGTATCGGATTGGGTACCTATCTCGATTAATTGCGCTTTAGCTGTTCCGTCTTTAACAATGTAAACATAAGGTTTGTTTTTTACATTATAAAGCAAAGCTTCGATGGGTAAAGAAAGAACATTTTTTGCTGTATCAGTGACAATTTCAGTATCAATATCAAATCCTGCAAAAAGACCTTTTGGAGCCTCGTTGAAGGAAATAGTTGCAGACAAAGCAGCGGTATTGCCAAACTGGTTGCTAGTTATCTTAGCAATTGGATCAATTTGAGTAACTTTACCTTGATAAGTCTTTGAACCGCTAGTCAATGTTACGGATTGTTCTTTTTCTACACGAGGAGCATCTGATTTGGTTAATTGAATCGAAACAGTTAAGTTTGTTAAATCAGCCAGTGCAATAGCTGACTCACCAGTTTGCATACTTAAATCAATCTCATCAGGAGAAAGGTTTACAGTTGTGATAGTTCCTTTAAAATCAGCTCTTTTTTCTGTTCCATCTTGGTAAAGAACTAAGCGATCATTTTCTTCAACTTGGTCACCCACTTCAACAGCCACTTCTGAAACAAGTCCTTGACCAATGACTTCTTGTGTCTGACTAGCTTTTAATATGCCGGTAGTTGAAAGTGTCTCAACAATGGTTTCTTTACCAACTAAAGCTGTTCGAACGGAAAGGCTGTTTCCTTTATCTGAAGAATTAAAAATACTGTATCCAATGAAAATAACAAGAGCGATTATAACAATCAGTCCTACAATTTTTTTTGTATTCATAAGTTGGTCCATCCTTTCTCTATTGGGAAAAATTAAAGGGTATACGACAAATAGAACAAACTGTCATCTATTAATTTTACTTGTTTCCTCAAATTCTGTCTAGTAAGTGATCTTGAGACTAAAAGGAGATAGATATGAGGATTACATGAGCATATCATTCAGTTTTTTTAAGAAAACGTGTATAGTTAGGGAGAGAAATTAAAAAGTAATCTGCTCAACAAAATCTTGGTGTTGGGAAATAAGGAGGATTTTTATGAAGACAGAATTATTTGCCATAGGAGATGTTCATGGTCAAATCACGCTATTTAAAGAAATGCTGATACATTGGGATGAAGCTACGCAACAACTGCTGTTGATTGGAGATCTGGGTGATAGAGGAGAAAATCCAAAAGCCTGTTTTGTTTTAGCAGATGAACTAGTTAAGGAAAAAGGAGCTATTTGGATTATGGGAAACCATGAAGAAATGCTTTTGAAATTTTTAGAAAATCCAGAAAAAAATTACGATTTATATCGAATGAATGGTGGAATGAAAACACTCGAAACGTTCCTTCATGGCGGTTTAGCCGATGAATATTCCCCAACCGAGATGGCGATGCTAATCACCAGTCGTTACCCAACATTGAAACAAAGATTAAAGAATTTACCCTTATATTATGAGTGGGGGAATTTTGTTTTTGTTCATGCTGGAGTGGATTTATCTAAAAAAGATTGGAAGCAAACAATTCCAAGAGATTTTGTCTGGATTCGAGAACCATTTCATTCAATGAAAAATAAAACAGGCAAAACAATTGTTTTTGGTCATACCATCACTCCTTCACTTTACGGAGATAACAAGACAACCGACATATGGGTACAAGATAATAAGATTGGTATCGATGGCGGTGCGGTCTATGGTGGCTCCTTGTTGGGCGTTGTTTTCAATAAAACGACAATGCTTCAACAATACAAACTTCTAAATAAAGGATATGTATGGGATGGAAAGCTCTAATAGAAAGAGAAAATAAATACTAGGAGAATGAAGATGATAAAATTTAAAGACGTATCAAAGGAATATATACCAGGAAATCCTGTTATTTCTAACTTAAACTTAGAAATTAAAGACGGGGAATTTTTTGTTTTAATTGGTCCTAGTGGATGTGGAAAGACGACATTGCTAAAAATGATTAATCGTTTAATTTCGCTAAACTCTGGATATATCTATGTTAGGGACAAACCTATTAGTGAATACAACATTCAAGAATTGCGTTGGAATATGGGGTATGTGTTGCAACAAATTGCTTTATTTCCCAATATGACTGTAGAAGAAAATATTATAACCGTACCAGAAATGAAAAAATGGTCAAAAGATAAGATGCATAATCGAGTAACGGAATTGCTTGAAAGTGTTGGATTAGACGCAAAAAGTTACCGCAACAGAAAAACATCTGAATTATCAGGAGGAGAGCAACAACGAATTGGTGTTTTAAGAGCCTTCGCAGCGGATCCTGATATTATCTTAATGGACGAACCTTTTAGTGCGTTAGATCCAGTTAGTCGCCATAATCTACAAGAAGATGTAACCGAGATGCATAAAAAATGGGAAAAAACGATTGTTTTTGTAACGCATGATATGCAAGAAGCTATGTCGTTAGGCAGCCGTATTGCTTTGATAGATAAAGGGGAAATAGTCCAATTAGGAACTCCTGAAGAAATAATTAGTCACCCTAAAAATGATTTTGTCAGAAACTTCTTAAAGTCAGGGAATGTTGAAAAAGTTGAAACCCAAACCATTCAACAACTTATTGAAGCTGGATACATACTGCCAGCAAGTCATGGAGAAAATATGGGAATCGTTTTGAGGACAAAAGATACAGTAGATCAACTGATTATTGCACTGTCAAAAGATGATACTGTTTTCGTTAAAGACAAAGAGGAAAAAGCTGTTGGAAAAATAACAAATCAACAATTGATGTCTTATTTAGCAACGACTATTGAAAACCGAGGTGAAGCTGAATGAATGAATTAATAGCTACTTTCCAAAATCGCAAAGAATTATTATGGACTGCCTTAATAGAGCACATTCAATTGTCTTTTATCTCCTTATTGATTGCCGTAGTCATCGCTATTCCGTTAGCCATATTTTTGACCCATCATAAAAAGTTAGCTAGCCCGATTATTCAGGTGACAGCTATCTTTCAGACCATTCCGTCATTAGCTCTGTTAGGTTTAATGATTCCTTTAGTAGGAATTGGAAAAGTACCAGCAGTTATCGCGTTAGTCATTTATGCGTTATTGCCGATACTTAGAAACACGTATACGGGACTAACAGAGATTGATCCTTCCTTGGTTGAAGCAGCAGATGCAATGGGGATGGACCGATTTAGAAAGTTAATTAAAGTAGAAATGCCACTTGCTATGCCAATTATAATGGCAGGAATTAGAAATGCGATGGTATTGATTATTGGTACAGCAACCATTGCGGCTCTAATTGGTGCAGGTGGACTTGGGAGTTTAATCTTATTAGGTATCGATCGAGGCAACAATTATTTAATCTTATTAGGCGCTATTCCTGCTGCTATGCTAGCAGTTGGGTTTGATTATTTACTAAGTTACTTTGAAAAGATTTCTTTCAAAAAGACTCTAGTGGTACTTGGAACAATAACAGTAATCATGATAGGAATTTTGATTATCCCATTGATTACAGGACAAGATAAAGAAATTACAATTGCTGGGAAATTAGGATCAGAACCAGAAATTATCATGAATATGTACAAAGAACTGATTGAAGACCAAACGGATCTTTCAGTTAAGTTAAAACCCAATATGGGTAAAACAACGTTCGTTTTTAATGCTTTAGAATCAGGAGATATTGATATCTATCCGGAATTTACAGGAACAATATTAGCTACTTTCTTAAATGAAGAGGCAAAATCAACAAACGAAAAAGAAGTATACGAACAAGCTCGTGAAGGCTTGGCAGAGCAATACGATATGACATTACTTGAACCGATGGAGTTCAATAACACCTATACTTTAGCTGTAACCTCAGGCTTAGCAAAAGAATACAATTTAGAGAAAATGTCTGATTTGAAAGGTGTATCAGATAAAGTTAAAGTTGGGTTTACACTTGAATTTGCAGATCGCCAAGACGGCTATTTAGGTATTCAAGAACTATATGGGGTGACTTTTGACAACTTAAGAACAATGGAACCTAAATTGCGTTATCAAGCTATCGAAACAGGTGATATCAATCTTTTAGATGCCTATTCAACAGATAGTGAATTAGAAGAATATGAACTAGTGGTTCTAGAAGACGATGAAGGTCTATTTCCACCCTATCAAGGAGCGCCGCTAATGTTAGATAAAACATTAGAAAAACACCCCGAACTAGAGGAAGTATTAAACACATTAAGCGGACAAGTAACCGACGATGAAATGCGCCAAATGAACTACGAAGTCAATGTAAACAACAAAGATCCACAAAAAGTAGCACAAGACTACCTAAAAGAGAATAAATTAATCAAGTAAAGATGCGGAGCGCTCTGTTCAGCTCTTCTAACTAAAATGATAAAGAATAGTGGAAATATGTAGGGAGTGGGGACAAATGTTCCACTCCCTATGTTGATTTAAGTTGGACAAAAAGTTATGGTAGGCATACTAATAATGAAGAAACGAGGGACAAAATGAAAATCGGTGTATTATCGGATTTGCATATTGACACAAACGGTAAACATTTACCGGAAAATGAAACATATGCAAGTTTGCTAAGTGAACAGATAATAAAGCAAAAAATTGACCTTTTTTTAATCGCTGGAGATATTAGTAGCAATTACCATGAATCTCAAGCTTTCCTAGATGAATTAACAGCATTGAGTGGAATAAAACTATTATTTGTACCTGGCAATCATGATTATTGGTCTAGAATAAATGGCGAAAAAGATACGAAAAAAATATACCATTTCTTTAAAGAGCAATCAGAAAGTATTTTAGAAAGACCGTATATTATAAATGATGAGTGGGCAGTAGTCGGGAATTCAGGGTGGTATGACTATGGGTTTGCCGATACCGAGCAATATAGTATTGCTGAATTTCAAAAAATGACTTTACGTGCTGGAACTTGGCAAGATAAACGTTTTTGTGATTGGGGAGAGCCCGATCAAGCAGTTACTCAGTGGATGTTAGCAAAAATAGAAGAAGATTTAGCAAAAATAGGAGACAGAAAAGTTATTTTGATGACCCATGTGGTGACACATCCTAAATTCGTTGTCTCTTTGCCACATAAGATTTACGATTATTTTAATGCCTTTTTAGGGAGCTCTACTTATGAGAAACTCTATGATGAACACCCCAATATAGTGTACAGTATAATGGGACACGTTCATTTCCGGAAAACATTTTTTGTCGATCAAGTCCAATTTATTTGTGCTTGCTTGGGTGGTAAAAAACATTGGCCGACAAAGAGTGTAAAGTCAGAATTATTAAATGCAATGGTTACATTTCAGTTACCTGAAAACGGAAGTAAATGATAAACAAAAAGCGGCTATTTTTAGATAGCTGCTTTTTTTCTTAGTTTTTTGAAAAGAATGTTAACAACTTTGGTCAATGATAGAAGATTATGCTAAAATAAGGAAGATGAACGGGAATGAGAAAGGAAGAAATGAATGACAGATACAACAGATAATGCAGTGTTAGACTTATTAAAGAAAGAATTAAAAACGTATTCGACTAAACAATTAACGACGGTTTTAAATTTATTAGCAGAAGGCAACACAGTGCCTTTTATTGCTCGTTACCGTAAAGAAATGACTGGTACCTTAGATGAAGTGCAAATTCGTGAAATAGAGGAACGTTACAATTATCTTCAAACATTGGAGAAACGCAAAAAAGATGTTATCCGTACAATTGAAGAACAAGGCAAGTTGACACCTGAATTGAAAAAAAGTATTGAGCTAGCTGAGAAAATGCAACTAGTCGAAGACTTATACCGTCCTTTCAAGCAAAAACGAAGAACCAAAGCGACGATAGCGAAAGAAAGTGGCTTAGAACCCTTAGCCGACTGGATGCTGACTTTTCCATCTGTAGATGTTCTAGAAGAAGCAAGTAATTATATTGATGATGAAAAAAATGTGGAGTCAGCTGAATCAGCTTTAGCAGGAGCGCATGAAATTATTGCAGAAACAATCAGTGATGAACCACGCTATCGTATTTGGATAAGAGAATACACGCTTAAAAATGGGATGCTAACGACTAATGTAAAAAAACAAGAAAAAGATGAAAAAGGCGTCTTTGAAATGTATTATGATTACAAAGAACCTGTCAATAAATTAGTTTCTCACCGTATATTAGCGATTAATCGTGGAGAAAAAGAAGATATCTTAAAAACAGCATTAGTTATAAATGAAACGACTATCTTTAATTATCTATTTAAAGAGTTGATAAAAGAAGAGCACTCAACAGCGACTCCTTATGTTAAAGTAGCTGTTGAAGATAGTTATAAACGTTTTATTGGACCCTCAATCGAACGCGAAATCCGTTCTGAATTGACTGAAAAAGCAGATGAACAAGCTATTAATATTTTTGGAGAAAATTTACGGAATTTATTATTGCAACCACCTCTAAAAGGAAAAGTAGTCTTAGGACTAGATCCTGCTTATCGTACGGGTTGTAAACTAGCCGTCATCGATCCAACTGGTAAAGTGATAGATATTGATGTTATTTACCCACACAAACCAGCAGGAAACGAAGCTCGTGCGAATGCTGCAATAAAATTCAAACAATTAATCGAACAATTTGATGTAGAAATGGTTGCTATCGGAAATGGTACAGCCAGTCGTGAATCAGAAACGTTTGTGTCTGATAATTTAAAAGAAATTGAACGCCAAGTCTTTTATGTTATCGTCAATGAAGCAGGAGCATCTGTTTACTCAGCTAGTCCGATTGCTCGTGAAGAATTTCCTGACTTACAGGTAGAACAAAGAAGTGCCGTTAGTATTGCACGCCGACTTCAAGATCCGTTAGCTGAACTGGTAAAAATTGACCCTAAATCAGTAGGCGTTGGTCAGTACCAACATGATGTTTCTCAAAAACATCTAGAAGAACGGTTGGGTTTTGTTGTCGAAACAGCTGTTAACCAAGTAGGAGTAAATGTAAATACAGCGAGCGCACAACTATTGAAGCATGTGGCTGGTTTAAACAAAACAACAGCTAATAATGTGATTGTTTACCGCGAAGAGAACGGTCGTTTTGAAAGTCGTGCCCAGCTGAAAAAAGTACCACGTTTAGGACCCAAAGCTTATGAACAATCTGTAGGGTTCATGCGGATAGTTGATGGTAAAAACGTGTTAGATAATACGGGTATTCATCCGGAGACCTACAAACAGGCTAAAGAAATTCTTGAACTAGCAGAAATTTCATTAGAAGATGTTGGTAGTTTGAAAGCTAAAAAATCGTTAGAAACACTAGATATGGCTAATTTGATGCAAGTAACTGAATTAGGTAAAGAAACAGTCAAAGATATGTTAGAAGCCTTGTTTACTCCCGGACGTGACTTGCGTGATGAAATGTCAGCTCCTTTATTGCGGACAGACGTTTTAAGCATGGAAGACTTACAAGAAGGAATGGAACTAGAAGGAACCGTTCGTAATGTAGTCGATTTTGGTGCATTTGTAGATATTGGTGTCAAGCAAGATGGATTAGTGCATATTTCGAAATTAAGTAAAGGCTATGTACAGCATCCGACAAATGTTGTAGCAGTTGGTGACGTGGTGACTGTCTGGGTAGAAGAGATAAATGTAAATAAAGGTCGTATCTCATTAACGATGCTGCCTCCTAAAAAGAAAGACTAAGCAACCGAAAAAAAAAAGAACAAGAAAAGAAGTCACACAGATGACTTTTCTTGTTTTTTTGTCTATTATTATTCAATAACATAAATGAAGAGGAAAATGATGTAGTCTAACGAGTTACTTAATTGAGTGATACTTAGTTAAACCGAATGAAACAACGAATGGGTTGATTTTTAAAAATATAAGTAAACGATAAATGCTTAATAGTGAGGGGATTTCATGAACTTATATGATTTATTTCAAGAGTTAGAAAAAAATGCTGATAGTGAAAAAGCAAAACAGATGTCTAAGTATATGAGGAATCAGTTTTTATTTTTAGGTATACAAGCGACTATAAGAAAAAAAACGAGTGATTTCTACTTTAAGGAAGCTAAAAAAGAAAAATATGTCGATTGGGAATTTATTGCTACTTGCTGGAAAAAACCTTATAGGGAAGCTCAATATATGGCTATTGACTATTTAAATAGGATGAAAGATTACCTCGTTTTAGAAGACATAGAGAAAATAAAGAAGTTGATTACGAATAAATCATGGTGGGATACTGTAGATGGACTTCATAGAGTGATAGGCCATGTTGCTTTCAAATACCCAGAGATCGATAAAACAATGATTCAATGGAGCTTGGACGAGAATATCTGGTTAAGAAGAATGGCAATCAATCACCAAATGTTTAGGAAAGAAAAGATGAAAGAAGAACTTTTAGAAGAAATTATAGTTAATAATTTTGGACAAGATGAATTTTTTATCAATAAAGCAATTGGTTGGACACTAAGAGATTATAGCAAAGTGAATCCAGAATGGGTTAGAGAATTTATTGATAGATACAGAGAAAAATTGTCAAAACTAAGCATAAGTGAAGGGAGTAAATATATATAGTGAGCAAATGAAGTCAAACATATGAAATAGGAATGGAGAAAGAAATGGATCAAATTGAATTACAAAATTTAGTAGAAGAGGTATCATTAGAGTATTTTAAACAGCCCTTTGAACACCATGCTACGTTTAATAATCGACTAAGGACAACTGGCGGAAGATATCATTTAAGAACACACGATTTAGATTTTAATCTAAATATTTTAGAGACGTTTGGTAAACAAGAGTTTATCAGCGTTATTAAACATGAATTGTGTCATTACCATTTGCATCTTACAGGGAAAGGCTATCAACATAAAGATAGCGATTTTAAAGAACTGCTAAAACAAACAGGAGGTACTCGATTTGTTCAATCTCTAAGAACAAAAGATAGAGCAAAAAAGATGTGGACTTATCAATGTAAAAGCTGTGAAATGAGCATTTACCGACAACGTCGGTTTAATACACAGCGCTTTGTCTGCGGAAGATGTCAAGGAAGGTTAGTTTTACAAGATAGTAAGCAGTAAATGTCTCAAATGAGCAAAAGATGAGGTGATTAGATGCATCAGACGAAAGCAATTCAAGAATTATTAACGGAAATTTTTCCGATTTATGGAATAAAAGAAGGAAAACAACAAGCTATCGATGAAACAGAAAAGCAATTCCATTTATTAAGAGGATTAGCTAAGCGAAAGAACAAGAAAAAAGTCTGCCTAACGGATACATTTTTATCTAAAGAAAAAATAGACTTTACATCAAGTCTCTCAGCTAGTGTTGACAGCGAAGGGCATGTTTTTCCAGATTGGAAAAACCAACTAGACAAAGCCATGATACAGTTAAGCAAACAGACTGAAATGGTATCCGTACTAGATTATGGAGCAGTTGGTGATGGCATGACTGATTGTACAGAAGCCTTTAAAAAAGCTATTTCAACAGGATTTCGTTGTGTTATTGTTCCACCTGGTCAATATCGGGTGAATGAGATTAAGTTGCCCTCTTATACAGAACTAATTGGGAGTGGAACAGAACAAACACAGCTGATCCTTTCTGATTCAGCTCCTAAAAGGGCAAAATTATTAACCAATTGGCATTATTTAAAAGGAAATAGTCATATTCGTATCGAAGGATTAACATTAGATTGGAACATTAAACGTATTTCGGGAAATATGAGAACGGCTTCGGGGGGAACAAGTTCAAGTGGGCTCACATTAGCACATGTCCATTTTGCTTTAATTAGAAACGTGACAGTAAAGGACCCAGGACTCCATGGTGTGGATGTTACGTCGGCCTTTTATAACTATTTAGGTGATGGCAAACGTGCTCGGTTTGGAAGTCGCTTCATCTGGATAGATCAAGTAGAAGCATTTGGGTTTGGAGATGATGGAATTACAACTCATCATAGTGATGATATTTTAATTTCTAACTGTTTTTTACACCATCCCAGCGGACGCGCCCACAAAATAGGCTATTCCAATTCAAATGGGATTGAAATAGACGATGGCTCCCAACATGTAACGTTGGTTAACAATCTGAGTGCTTATTGTTTCGGTGGAGTAGAGATAAAAGCGCATCAAACAAGTTCTGCAGCGTCCGATACTCAAATAATTGGTCATCTTTCTTATCGTGACAATCGTTCTTATAATTTCAGACACATTGGTCACCATAGTTTGGCCGATGAAGCGAGTTGTTCAGCCTTTGGGATACGAGGAACATTTCTTGCCTCTTATTACCCACAAGCAACGAGTCTTTACGCTATTTCTACAAAAAGAGCTCTGGTTATCTCAGCTTATCAAAAAGTGGCTATTACCCATTTTTTTGCACAAGCACAACCAATATTAACGACTAGCTCTAAAAATGTAGCTATCTCAATACAATATCGAGCGGGAGAAGTAACGATAAAAAATATTCAACTAAAGAACTATCCGGAAGTTGAAAACGCAGTTCAAGTGAGTAGCACGACATCTCATGTACAAGTGGCTTATAAGTAGAGCAAATAGTATCAAAAAAAAGTTTTTTTGATACTAATTTTGCCTATTGCAAAATTACCTTTGTAATTGTATAGTAAATAATGTAGGAAGTAAGTTTTTATTTGTTGATTTAAAGTACTCATTTAAAGACAACGCGGTCGTGGCGGAATGGCAGACGCGCCAGCTTGAGGGGCTGGTGGGAGTATCTCCCGTGGAAGTTCGAGTCTTCTCGGCCGCATAAAACAAAAGAGGAAGTGAATAGAGCTCGGCTAATGATAAAATTAGTGAGCTCTATTTTTATTGGGAACAAACGAAGTCCAGCTATTGAATTTGCTAGGGAAATTATCCTAGTTAGATAGTCAGAGGGTACAATTATTCAGCTAAAAAAATACCGGGAAGAATTTGTCTATTGGTAAGAAATAAGCCATTAATTTTAACGACTCATTCCATTCGTTTTATTTGACCGTAGAAAGTGTTTTCAATAAACTGAAACTGTTAATGAAAACAATTTAGTTAATATAAAATAGACTAGTTAGGAGTGAAATCATGATTGGGAAAAAAAGTTCTATTAATATATTTCCGAAGTCTATCTGGAGAGAATTCAAAGAGACTCCGAGTTTTGATTCATTACAGAAATCTGTTGAAACAGAGGTTGGAATTATTGGAGGGGGAATTGTTGGGATTATTAGTGCTTATTTATTAGCCAAAGCTGGGAAAAAAGTTATTTTAATAGAAGCAGAAAAATTAATAGACGGAGTCACAGGTTTTACAACAGCAAAAATAACAGCACAGCATGGATTAATTTATGACGAACTTATTAAATCAATTGGTCAAGAAAAAGCTAAATTGTATTACGATGCAAATCTAGTAGGATTAAATCTTATTAAGCAACTAGCCGTTGATTTGAACATAGATTGTGACTTATCTGAAGAAAATTCTTTTGTATTTGCTCAAACAAAAGAGGGTGCTCAAAAGATTCTAGCAGAATCAGAAGCTTATAAAAAATTGGCGATTGATGGCGGATTGGCGAAAAAAGAAGTTGACCTGCCATTCGTTGTGGAAGAGGCTTTAGTGATGTACAATCAGGTTCAGTTTCATCCAGTGAAATTTTTAACTGGTTTAGTAGAAGAAATTAAGAAACTGGGAGGTCAAGTATACGAAAATACTCGTGCTTTAAAAGTGATAGACCAAGAGGAACTAGTTATTGTAACAGAAAATATGTCTTTAATCTCATGCGATAAAGTTATTATTGCAAGCCACTATCCGATTAATGATAATGAGGGGATATACTTTACTAGACTTTCTGTCAATCGCTCTTATGCGATTGCAGCTAGAACAAAAAAAGATATCCCTGTTGGACTGTATATAAGTGCAGACCAACCGACGCGCTCTTTACGCTCGGTTTTATCAAAAGAAGGAGAAAAGCTTATATTAATTGCTGGTGATGGTCATGCGACGGGAAGAAGCAAGTCTAAAACAATTGAACATTATCGTAATTTAGAAGAATTTGGTGAAGCCTACTTCGATATTAAAGAAACTCTCTATCATTGGTCTTCACAAGATTTAACAACATTAGATAAAGTGCCATATATAGGGAGAAAAACTGTCGAATCCAATCGATTATTAATAGCTACCGGTTTTAATAAATGGGGCATGTCAAATGGAGCTGTTGCCGCGCTTATTTTAACGGATCAAATAGTAGAAAAAGAAAATGAGTTTGCTTCTCTCTTTGACCCAACCCGATCTAAAATAAAAAAAGAACCGGCAAAGAGTTTTATTAAAAGTAATGCATCTGTTGCAAAAGAATTTATTTCAGGAAAAATAGAAAAAACAGCTAAAGCTGTTGCTGATTTAGAAAAAGATGAAGGTGGTATGATTGAATTTAAAGGGGAAAAAAATAAGAGCCTATCGCGATGAGAACGACAATATTCATTTAGTAAATAACAGTTGCACACACTTAGGTTGTTCTCTCAAATGGAATGATGGCGAGCGTACCTGGGATTGCCCATGTCACGGTTCACGTTTTTCTTATAGAGGAGAAGTTTTGGAAGGTCCAGCTGTTAATCCACTTGAATTAGCTGAGAATAAATAAATAAAAAAAGGTTCAAAAAAAAGTTTGCGTTTTTTTTAGTTTCACTTGGCGTCCTACTTCTGTTATTATATTAAAGTAGCAAATTATATAGTAAAAGAGGCTGAATATGAATTACTTAATAGATATACTTAAAGGAATGGTCATTGGTATTTCGAATATTATACCAGGTGTAAGTGGAGGGACAATGGCAGTTTCTCTTGGGATTTATGATCGTATGATTTTTTCGATTAGTCAGTTATTTAAGAACTGGAAAGTTAGTCTGAAAATATTGATGCCTATTTTGATTGGTGCTGGATTTGGAGTAGTTGCTTTCACGTACACAATTGAATTTTTACTGAGTAATTATACTCTGCCAACAGCTTTAGCGTTTGTGGGTATGATTTTAGGTGGAGTTCCAGTACTATGGGTATCGTTTCAAGCAGGATTAAAAATGAAAAATGAAAAATTGAATATCGGTCATTTAATTATTTTTATGTTGATGTTTGCTATAGTAGCTTTTCTTCCTATGTTTCAAGGAGCAGAATCCTCATTTGAAGTCATTACAATTACACCATTTAACATGATAAAACTTTTCTTAATTGGAATCATTGCTTCAGCAACAATGATTATTCCAGGTATGAGTGGTTCACTGGTATTAATGATATTGGGGTATTATTATTCTATTATCAATACTATTACTAGTTTTATTGATGCTTTGCGAGCTGGTGATATGGCAATTATTTTGCCTAATTTTATTGTTTTAGCTGTTTTCGGAATTGGCGTTTTAATCGGTATCTTCTTGATTAGTAAGATTATTGAGTATTTATTTAAGCATTATAGTTCAGCAACTTATAGTGGAATTTTGGGATTAGTATTGGCTTCACCATTTGCCATTATGTATAATACGAATGCACTAAGTGATTTGACGACAGCAAAAGGGTTGCCATTTGCTATAATTGGATTAATTTTAATGGTTTTATGCTTTATGGGAATTTATCAATTAGGAAGGAAAAAAATTCATTAACGTTAAAAGAATCAGAAAAAAAAGTAGAGTTCTCTACTTTTTTTTTGTGGAAAGATAACATCGTATCATTTTGGATACGAATAGTATCCTATCACATAGTTCTTTATAATGAATAGTCGTATTTAGTATAAAGAAGAAATACGAACATTTGTTGAAGTTAATCCTTATCTTCAGTACATGATCAGAGGGCTCATTATTATTTTAGCGGTTTCTATTGATGTCGTAAATACAGTGTTAAAAAATAAAGCAACCTGTCTAGCTTGAAGAGAGTCATTAAGAGGATTCACATAGGTTGTCATCTATATATGGAAGCGATATAATGAAAACGGGAAATAAATGATTAAAGAAGCGGAGTGATTTAATGTATCGAGCAGCAGAAGATCGTTATGAAAATATGATTTACAATCGTGTAGGAAACAGTGGATTAAAATTGCCAGCTTTGTCACTAGGAATGTGGCATAATTTTGGGGATGTTGATTTATTTGAAAATAGTCGAAAAATGGTTCACCGTGCTTTTGATTTGGGTATTACCCATTTTGACTTAGCTAATAATTATGGACCTCCTGCAGGCAGTGCAGAAGAAAATTTTGGACGCATCCTGAAAAAAGATTTGCTTCCATACCGTGATGAACTAATCATATCTAGTAAAGCAGGCTATTATATGTGGCCTGGTCCTTATGGAGAATTTGGTTCTAAAAAGAATCTGACAGCCAGTATTGATCAAAGTCTAAACCGCATGGGGCTAGAATATGTAGATATTTTCTATTCGCATCGTCCAGATCCAGAAACTCCATTTGAAGAAACAGCACAAGCTTTAGACTTGATGGTTCGTCAGGGAAAAGCATTGTATATTGGGATTTCTAATTATTCTGCTGAACAAACAGCTGAAATCACAAAAATATTTAAAGATCTTAAAACACCATTTATTATTCATCAACCATCATACAGTATGTATAATCGCTGGATAGAAGATGGTTTGCAAGATGTGTTACAAGAAAATCAATTAGGCTCCATCGCTTTTAGCCCATTAGCTCAAGGTATGTTAACCGACCGTTACCTTGATGGTGTTCCAGAAGATTCAAGAGCGGGACGTTCAACAAGTATTTTCTTAGATGAGAAACAAGTTCATACTAAAATAGATAAGTCTAGAGCATTGAATGAAATTGCAAAACGTCGCGGACAAACATTAGCTGAGATGGCTGTTTCATGGATTTTAAGAGATGGGAAAGTAACAAGTGTGTTAATCGGCGCTAGTCGAGTCAGCCAAATTGAAGACAATGTTAAAGCGTTGGATAATCTTGATTTTACAGTGTCAGAATTAGCTGAAATAGAAAAAATAGTGCAACGATAATAGCAGTAGTTTTAAATAAGGGATCGCAAGTATGAGTTGTCCCTTTTATTTGGAGGAAGATAACATGAAGTTGAATCGTATCCACCATGTTGCTATCATCGCATCAAATTATGAGAGTTCTAAAGATTTTTATGTGAATATACTTGGACTTGAAATCGTCCGGGAAAATTATAGAAAAGAACGAGACTCATATAAGTTGGATTTAAAGATTGGAGATAGTGAAATAGAATTATTCTCATTTCCAGATCCGCCTAAACGTCCAACAACTCCAGAAGCTCGTGGTTTAAGACATGTATGTTTTTTTGTTGATGATATCCACCACGTGGTAAACGAGTTAAATCTTAAAGGTATTGAAACAGAAGCTATTCGTGAAGATGAATTTACCGGAGGTTTATACACCTTCTTTCAAGACCCAGATGGATTACCAATTGAATTATATATGAATAAAAATAATGGAGAAGTAGAGAGAGAGGTTTTTTAAATGGCAAAAAAAATGTTGCACACATGTGTACGAGTAAAAGATTTAGATAAATCAATGGATTTTTATACGAATGTATTAGGTTTCCACGAGGTTAAACGGAAAGATCATCCAGAATCGAAATTCACATTAGTTTATTTAGCACTTGAAGAAGATGGATATGAACTAGAATTGACTTACAATTACGATCAAACTGAGCCATATCAATTGGGAAATGGATATGGTCATATCGCTATTGGAGTAGATGATCTAAAGGCAGCACATCAGGAATACAAAGATTCTGGTAATGAAGTTACCGAGTTGAAAGGTTTAACAGCTGACTTGGTTAATTATTTCTTTGTCTTAGATCCAGATGGTTATAAAATTGAAATTATCCAGAACAAATAGAAATAGAAACTAAAAAGCGTTACAAGTTAACGAGTCAAACAGACAATAAAAACGAGATGGAAATCATGATTTCCATCTCGTTTTTATTGTCTAATTTAATTTTTTTTAGTTCCAATTTGTTCCATAAGTTGAATTAGGTTTCTACTATGCCAAGGAGAAGCAGCATTTTCTTGAGAGATAAGGTAGTGTTCTATTGGTTTAGTGGTATTTTTATATACAACAACAAGTTTATTGTCAGCTGCCGGTTTTTCGAAATAAAGTTCTTTTATTTCGCTTAATGGTATTTGGTTGTAGATGCCTTCTTTAAGCGTATTGTTTTTTTCATCCAAGGGCATTAAAACCAATTCGTGCTCAGAAAAATTAATGCAATATAATTTTTCTTTATTTTTTTTAAATATAGAAGCAAGCCAGTTTTCTTTAGATACTATTTTTTCAGCTAAAATAGATTGCCCAGATTTTGATTCCAAACCGTGTCGTTTTAAAAAATTTAAGACAGTTTCTTCTTCCATTTTGTGAAGCCTCCTCTAACAAATTGACTGTCACGTTTGAATAGGTCGTATACGCTAATTATAAGACAAAAGAATGCTATTTGCCATTTTAACGCATGAAACGACAGAGAAATGTTGGAAAAAAGACAGGGAGAACCAAAAAATGAGAGGGCTTCACAAAAAGGTATTTAGATATATGAAGAGATGAAATAATAAATTTAACATTTGATATAGGTGGAACGTCTATTAAATACGGTGGTTTTAAAGATGAAAAGCTAAGTCATAAAGAAGCTTTAAAAACACCTCCTACATGGGAGGAAATGAACAATCTTTAAAAGAAATAAAAACGAAATAGGATAAAGACTTTATCATTCAAGGTGTTGCATTTAGTTCATTGGGAGCAGTCAACCAGGTAGACCGAACGAACCATAGATGGAGCAAGTGCTGTACCTTACATCCATTGTTTTCCTATTTACGATGAATTAGAAAAAGAAGTTAATTGCGCAGTATCTTTTGAAAAAGTTGCTAATTGTGCTGTTTTAGTTGAAATATGGAAAGGGGCAGCAAAAGGTTTGAAAAATAGTTTATTACCGAATTTTATTTGAGACCCTCAGAGAGCAAACGAAAGCACAAATTATTTTAATAGAACCATTTGTATTAAAAGATTCTGAAGAACAACGATCTTGGGAAGTGGAGTTAGAACCTCGGATACAAATTATTCGCAAATTAGCTGAAGAATAGGACGAAGACTATGTGGAATTAGATAGCGGATCAAAAAAATGTGGGAATAAATGGGGAAATAATTACGTAATAGAAGATGGGGTCCATCCTACACCGACAGGTCATCAAAGCATCTCTAAACCTTGGTTAGAAAAAGTTGATAATAAAAAAAATAGCAGAAAATGATGAAAAGCACTTGTGCTTAAATGAATTTTATGGTAATGTTACTTACATGCGATGAGTTGACTCCGACCAGGTGACTTCGGTCATTTCGCTGCGGCGACAAGTGGTTGGAATTTAGACAAGGCACACCGTACCTAGTACAACTGCAAGATGCAGGTGTTTGGACCCCTCTGTTTTGTGGAATTCATGGGACCTATTCATGAAAATGAATATTGTCGAAAAAAAGTACTGACTTTTGTCAGTACTTTTTTTTGTCTTCTTTTTGATAGATAAATAAAGACCAATTAAATATCCTGTTTTACTAAATAAATTGAAATAGATTTCTTTGTGCACATCAATAGTTGATGTCGTATCATGAAAAAAATACATAGGGTTTATGTCATTAAACAGAAAGAAGGAGAAATGTTATGGATGTCATTGATTTACATTGTGATGCTCTATTAAAATTACAACAAGCTGAAGGAAAGCTAAACTTTAAGAACTCAACCGAACTAAGTATTAATGTAACTCGCTTGAAAGAAGGCCAAGTTAAAATTCAAGCCTTTGCCATTTTTATTGAACCAGATATCGTAGTAGAAGAAAAATATGCAGCAGCTTTGGAGCAAATAGATTATTACCAAGAAGATGTTCTAGGTAATAATCCTGAAATGAAACAAATTAAAAAATGGAGTGATATTAAAAATTTGAAAGATGGTGAAATAGGGTCTTTTTTAACGTTAGAAGGTGTTGAAGCCATAGGAAATGATTTGACTAAACTAGACCAGCTACTAGATTTAGGTGTTCTATCTGTTGGTTTAACGTGGAATCCAGCTAATTTAGCAGCAGATGGAGTACAAGAACCAAGAGGTGGGGGACTAACAACTTTTGGATTTGATATTATAAAGAAATTGAATGACAGAAAAGTATTTACGGATGTTTCACATTTAAGTGTAGCGAGTTTCTGGGATGTAATGAAAGCAGCAAAGTTTCCCATTGCTTCACATTCTAATGTTTTAAGTTTATGTGGACATGTAAGGAATTTGAATGATGATCAAATTAAAGCAATGGTGGATCGAGATGCAATGATTCATATCGTATTTAATCCACCTTTTACGATAAATGAAGAAAAACAAGAACCAACAACAATAAGCGATTTAGTCAAACACGTTGAAGCACTGGTAGAATTAGGTGCAATTAAAAATATCGGTTTTGGATCTGATTTTGATGGAATTAGTTCACACATAGTAGCATTGAATCATGTTGGAGAAGTACAAAATTTAATAACCGGTCTAGAAGAAAAATTTTCAAAAGAAGAAGTAAAGGGATTTGCCGCGCAAAACTTTTTGAATCATCTGCCAAAATAATTTACTAGTCGTAGCGACTAAGTCATAGAGCATTTTTAGGGTTGAGGTTAGCTCTGCCTATAAAAAACTCTAACACAATGGAAAAAATAGGTATTAATTAGTGTGGGTGGTATCTCGTTCACACTAGGACTGGTAGGCTGATTTTTACCGTTAGTGCCAACCACACTTTTTCTACTATTATCACTTTATGGTTTCAAATAAAGTTTAGAAAAAGTTAATTACTGATTGAAATCAACGAAAATTTGTCAAGAATCCCAAGAATCCATTGATGAGTTTTTGAAATAGTGACCATTTATATTAGGCAAAAAGAAAAAGACGCTTTTGGGGTGCAGTACATACACAGACTGTTAGACTCTTCTTGTATTTAAAACAAGAAAAAAGACGGTATTGAAAAAAATAACGGATCACCGCTGAAAGAAGATTCAGCTAACATGCGATTAAAAAAATGAATGGTTAGATTGAGATTAATAAACGACTAGCAAACGTGAAGGCGGTAATGTACCGTATTCACGTCTGCTATTTTTTTATACTGTATCAAAAAACACACCGCAAAAGTTAGGTTTCCCTAACTTTTGCGGTGTGTAATCACAAATAATAGCGTTGATTTATGTTCATTCAGTAACTTATAGGTAGTTTTTCTTGTAACTTTTTTAATTCCAATTTCCGGACATCTCTCGGTAAGAATCGGCGGATGTCTTCTTCATTGAATCCAATTTGCAATCTTTTTTCATCGATTAAAATAGGGCGTCGAATTAAACCGGGGTTCTCCAAAATCAAATGAAGCAACTCTCCCAAAGCCATATCATCTATATCAATATTAAGGTTGTGAAAAATTTGAGATCGAAATGAAATAATTTCTTCCGTCCCATTTTCAGTTAAACTTAAAATAGCTTTAAGTTCATGTATCGTTAACGGTTCTTTAAAAATATTTTTTTCTAGGTACTGGATATTGTTTCCTTCTAACCAGGTACGTGCTTTACGACATGAAGCACAACTCGGGGATGTATACAGTGTAATCATTTTTTGTCCTCCTTTTAAGTCAAAGCGATGTTAACTAAGTAAGTGGAGCGGTGAGATGATGTTACTATTCAATTGTTAATATTTAAACTATCTTTATTATAAGAGAAAAAAAAAAAAAAAGCAATAGCAATAAGCATATTTTGTATGCGATACCAACTCGTGTCATTTTAACAAACAAAAATCATGTCAAGTTAAATCGATTGGCTAATGCTCGGAAATCACAAACAGTTAGTTAAGTAAATCACAAGAACGTAGTTAAGTGAACTAGTTTGAATAGTTTCCATATCTATGATAAAGTTAGAAATGAAAATAACTTAATGTTAAAAATGGAGGATAGATATGAAGCAAATCCCGAATTTCTCTAGAAAGTATTTAATTACAAATGAAGTGTTAAATGCAGTAACTCATGGTATCGGAGTTGGTTTAAGTATTGTAGGACTAATTGTTTTGATTTTAAAAGGGGTCAGGTCAGGTTCAACTCTTGAATTGGTATCTTATTCTATTTTTGGATCATCTTTAATTTTACTCTATTTGTGTTCGACACTTTATCATAGTTTAATCTTTACACCAGCTAGAAAAGTATTTAAGATTTTTGATCACAGCAGTATTTATATATTAATTGCAGGAAGCTATACACCATTGTGTTTGATTACAATCGGAGGAACAAAGGGCTGGGCATTATTTTATATTGTTTGGGCAATTGCTTTTTTAGGTGTTATTTATAAAAGTATTTGGATAGAAAGTTTTAAAAATGTATCTACCTTGTTGTATATTGGTATGGGTTGGTTGTGTTTAGTTGCAATCAAAGAACTTTATACAGGACTCGGTATGAACGGTTTTGGATTACTGTTATCAGGAGGATTAGCGTTCACAATTGGAGCTGCTTTCTATAGTATGCGTTCTGTTAAATATATGCACGTTTTGTGGCATTTATTTGTTATGACAGGAACGGCATTCGTTTATTTCACCATTCTATTATATGCTTAATGCAACAAAATCTATAAGTTTGTCCTGTATATTTCGTTAAACTACGAAATAAACTGGGCAAGCTTTTTTTTATGAAAGGAATAACGTTTGTCAAAATAAATGACCCTAACAGAGGTTTGAAATAGCGACAATTTCGCTATTTTGATAACATAAATGTATAAAAAACGTTCTTTAATAAACATGCAAGAAAATATTTTCTTTAATAAAATATTGACGAAAACATTTACAAGGAGTAAAATGAACGATAGAAAATAAATTAGATAGAGGAGTGGAAAAAATGAAAACCTTTTTTGAAAAAGCACAACAGTTTGGAAAATCATTTATGTTACCGATTGCAATCCTTCCTGCAGCAGGATTGTTACTTGGGATTGGAGGAGCATTGTCCAATCCTAATACGATTGTTGCCTATCCAATACTAGATATCAGTTGGTTGCAAGCAATATTTACTGTTATGAGTAGTGCCGGGAGTATTGTTTTTGCTAACTTGCCCGTAATATTTGCAGTTGGGGTAGCTATCGGATTGGCACGTAATGACAAAGGGACTGCGGCATTAGCGGCTTTAATTGGTTATTTGGTTATGCATTCCACAACGAATGCTATTTTAGGGTTATCCGGTAACTTAGTAACCGAAGATTTGGCTTCTGTTGGACAAGGTGTTACGCTAGGCATTCAAACGTTAGAGTCAGGCGTTTTTGGTGGTATATTGGTTGGTGTAATGGCTTCTTGGTTGCATAATCGTTTTTACAAAATCGAATTGCCACAATACCTTGGTTTCTTTGGAGGCTCTCGTTTTGTACCGATAGTTACTTCATTTGGAGCCATTATTTTAGGAAGCATTATGTACTTTGTTTGGCCTCTTTTCCAAAGTGTCATTTTTAGCGTTGGAGATGTCGTTAATGCAACAGGTTATATTGGAACATTTTTCTACGGATTTATTTTACGCTTATTAGGACCTTTTGGCTTGCATCATATTTTCTATCTCCCATTTTGGCAAACTGCTTTGGGAGGAACATTAGAAGTTGGCGATAATTTAGTTCAAGGAACGCAAAATATATTTTTTGCACAATTAGCTGATCCTACAACGGCACAATTCTTTGAAGGAACGTCACGCTTTATGTCTGGTCGTTTTATTACGATGATGTTTGGTTTAGTTGGTGCTGCGCTTGCGATTTATCAAACGGCTAAACTTGAAAATAAAAAAGTAGTTGGTGGTTTGATGTTGTCAGCTGCATTGACTTCTTTCTTAACAGGTATTACTGAACCCTTAGAATTTTCATTCTTATTCGTCGCACCAGCATTGTATGTCGTTCATGCTTTCTTTGATGGATTAGCATTTATGTTGGCACATATTTTTGAAATTACCATTGGTCAAACATTCTCAGGTGGATTTATCGACTTCTTACTTTTTGGAGTATTACAAGGAAATGCTAAAACTCACTGGATTACCGTTGTTTTAATCGGAATCGTTTGGTTCTTCCTATACTATTTCACATTCAAATTCCTTATTTTAAAATTTAACTTTAAAACACCAGGGCGTACTGATGAACTAGAAGTAGCAGAAAAAAAAGGAAAACCTGAAGGACGGGCATTAAATATTATTAATGCGTTAGGTGGAGAAGAAAATGTCATTAACGTTGACAATTGTGCGACACGTTTACGTATAACTGTAAAAGATGGTACAAAGGTAAATCAAGAAGCTTTAAAGGAGACAGGTAGTAAAGGGGTCTTGATTAGAGGGAATGGCGTACAAGTTATTTACGGACCGCAAGTTACGGTAATTAAAAATGAAGTAACCGAAATATTAGGAGATGAATAAAATGATAAATATGTTAGATAAAGTTAAATCAAAATTAATTGTCTCATGTCAAGCATTAGAAAATGAGCCATTGCATAGTTCCTATATTATGGGAAGAATGGCTGTAGCAGTTGAACAAGGCGGAGCTAGTGGGATTAGGGCTAATTCCAGAGAGGATATTATTGAAATCAAAAAAAACACAAACCTTCCAGTGGTTGGTATTGTAAAACGTGATTACAAGGACTCGGAAATTTATATTACTGCTACAATGAAAGAAATTGATGAATTAGCAGAATCAAAATGCGAAATGATCGCTTTGGATGCGACATGTCGTAAACGTCACAATGATGAAAAGTTATCTGATTTTGTTACGACTATCCGTTCTAAATACCCAAATATATTATTAATGGCAGATGTTTCAACAATTGAAGAAGCAATAGAAGCAGGTAGACTAGGATTTGACTGTGTTTCAACAACCTTAATGGGCTACACAACAGAATCGGAAGGACATAACATTGCTGATAATGACTTTGCTAGATTAAAAGAAATCCTGAAAACTGCTAACATTCCCGTTATTGCTGAAGGGCATGTAGATACTCCTGAAAAAGCAAAACGTTGTCAAGAACTAGGTGTGTATTCAATGGTTGTTGGTAGTGCGATTACAAGACCACAATTAATTACAAAAGCATTTGTTGACAAAATAAACGAATAAAAAAATAGCAGAACCAGGTTAGTAAAATAACCTGGTTCTGCTATTTTTTTATTGATTAGATAAGAAGAAATTTCCTTTTAGAATAATTTTTTCTTGAGAAAAGTAAATTCCTAGATTTCCAGAAAGGACATAACGGACAACACAAATGAGAAACAAAAAAATAGCATTTTCAGAACCGAGTAATTTAATAACTTTAATAAAACAAGCAATAGTTGTATTTGCAGCACCTGTAATAACACGACTAAAGCCCCAGCCACTAATATAAAAACAGTAAAAACTCATTCACCTAAAAAATCAAAAGGTTTAGCGTGGGTATTGAAAACTTGGTAAAAAATCGACTGTAATTTAATTGCTTGTTGGATACCCAATTAAGACTAATTAGAAAAAGTATGTTACTAATCTAATCAATATTTTGAGTATGCCCGTATTCGTATATATTTTTTGAATTAGCATCATTTGATTCTTACTTTCTATTCATTGTAATTTTTAATGTTTGTTTAAACAGGCGTCATTAATCATAGGAATTAAGATAATTAAAGGCAAACAGCATCGCCAATTTAGTTGATAAAACAAGAACAGCACTTACTAAAATAAAATTCAAGATTTATACTAAAGAGGGATAGTCAGAAAAGCTAAAAATAAAAAAATAAGGTTGCTTGTTACAATTAGACTGAAAATGACTAACAATTAAAAAGATCTTTTGAATGAACTATTTTTTGTGTTAACAGCTAGATTACAATTTATTGCCATTAGCACTAGAATATTTAGCTATAGAATGATACTATAACGCATAGATGATCTCTAAAAAAGTACCATTAGATAAATAGGATGTAGCTTAATGTAATGCTTATCAGTATGGAAAATACGTAAAAAAATATAGAAATTACTTGGAGGACACAACACACTATGAAAATTGTTATTGTAGGTGGAGGGAAAGTTGGCGAATTTCTTTGTGCCTCACTCTCTACAGAAGGAAATAATGTAATTCTCATTGAAAAAGATAGCAGAATTTTGGATAGAATTACAAATAAAACAGAAATCATCGGAATAGTTGGTAACGGTGCAAACTATGATGTTCAAATAGAAGCTAATGTACCTGAATGTGATGTGTTTATTGCAGTAACGGAAATGGATGAGATCAATATGATCGCTTCTATTATAGCAAAGAAATTAGGAGCTAAAAATACCATCTTAAGAGCTAGGAATCGAGAATACTCTTCTCATATGGATTTTGTTCGTGAAAGTTTAGGGATTACGATGATGATTAACCCCGAATTAGAAGCTGCCAAATATATGGCTAACTTAATTAAATTTCCTTCGGCATTAAGTGTGGAATCATTTGTTTACGGGCGAGTGAATATGGTAGAACTAGAAATTAATGAAAAAAGTAAACTAGACAACATCAATTTAAAAGAATTTAAAAATCAACATAAAGATATCATGGTTATGATTGTTCTCAGAGGAGATCATGCGTTTATTCCTTTCGGAGACAGTGTCTTAAAAAAGGGAGATCGCATCTATGTAACAGGTGGTCAAAAACAACTAAATAAATTTTATAAAGCAGCAGGTTCTTATAAAGAAAAAATCAGATCAGTAATGATAATTGGTGGAGGAAGAATTACTTATTATTTGTTAACACTATTAGCTCCTTTAAAATTAAACATCAAGGTTATTGAACACAATGAAACAAAAGCAATAGAATTAAGCAGTCATTTTCCAGATGTAGTTGTGATCAATGGAGATGGTACCGACCAAATGCTGTTGGACGAGGAACGTATGGAAATGTATGACGCTCTAATTAGTTTGACAGGTGTGGATGAAGAAAATGTCATTAATTCCATGTATGCTGCAAAAAAAGATATGAAAAAAATTATCACCAAAATAAATCGGATTTCTTTGATGAAAATTCTTGGTAGTGTAGGTTTACAATCAGTTATTACACCTAAAAGGATTATTGCAAATTCAATCATACGCTTTGTTCGGTCACTAAAAGAATCTCAAGGATCAGACGTTGAGGCACTTTATCGCCTAGCTGATGATCAAGTAGAGGTCCTTCAGTTTAGAGTAAAGGAAAGCAGTAGAATTATTAATATACCATTGAGTAGGTTGAATACAAAAAATAATCTTTTAATTGCCTATATTGTTAGGAAAAAGAAAGTGATCTTTCCTGATGGAAAAGATGTGATTAAACCAAAAGACTATGTTGTTGTTGTAAGTTCGAATGGTTTTTTTAACGATATTGATGATATTAGAGAACCAAAGATGGTCAAAAAAAATGAATAAGTCCGTTGTGAAATTTATAATCGGGAAAATTTTAAGAATTGAAGCTATTTTAATGATTGCTCCTTTGATTGTTAGTTTTATTTATCGAGAAGATGGTTTGTATCAATTTAGTTTTCTAATTATTATAGTAGTTTTATTTCTCATTAGCTATCTTTTGAGTAGAGGTGAGGTTAACAAAAGGCAGATGTATGCAAAAGAAGGGTTTGTTATTGTTTCATTATCATGGATACTGCTTTCATTTTTTGGCTCTTTGCCTTTTGTAATAAGTGGAGACATTCCTTCTCTGATAGATGCCTTTTTTGAAACGAGTAGCGGATTTACAACTACAGGTTCAAGTATATTAACAGATGTCGAAGCTTTAGCTCACTCTATGTTATTTTGGAGAAGTTTTACCCATTTAGTTGGAGGTATGGGAGTACTTGTTTTTGCACTTGCCGTCATGCCACAAACTGGTTCAGAATCTGTTCATATCATGAAAGCAGAAGTACCTGGTCCAGTATTTGGTAAAGTTGTAGCAAAGTTATCAGCTTCAGCTAGAATTTTATATTTAATTTACCTTTCAATGGCCGCAATCATGGTAGTGCTATTACTTTTTGGTGGAATGAGTTTCTTCGATGCTCTTTTACACGCCTTTGGTACAGCGGGTACAGGAGGATTTGGTGTCCGGAATGGCAGTATTTTAGCATACGACAGCGCATATATCGATGTCATTTTAAGTGTTGGAATGATTTTTTTCGGAATCAACTTTAATTTATATTATTTTATTTTAATTGGAAGTGTAAAAGAGGCGTTTAGCAGTGAAGAACTTCGATGGTATTTTACAATTATCGGCTCTGCAGTTCTTTTAATTTGCCTAAATATTTATACAAGCTACGAATCAACCGGAACGATGCTAAGAGATGTATTCTTTTCAGTATCTTCAATCATCACGACAACCGGTTTTTCAACCGTTAATTTTGGGAACTGGCCGCTTTTTTCTAAGACGATTTTATTGCTCTTAATGTTTTTTGGAGGATGTGCAGGATCAACAGCTGGGGGATTAAAAATTTCAAGGGTGGCTTTGCTAACGAAATCTGCTATTGCTGAGTTTAAAAGAATGAGTCAACCTAATCGTATGGTTGTTGTAAAACATGAAAAGAAAACAATTGAACGAGATACCATCCGTAGCGTAGTAAACTACTTATTAGTCTATATTGTTATTTTTATAGGTTTAGTATTAATCATTTCGTTAGACTTTAATGATTTTGAATCTGCATTTAGTTCAATTGTAGCGACATTTAATAATATCGGTCCTGGTTTAGGTCAAGTTGGCCCAATGGGAGGCTATTCAGGGCTTTCAAACTGGTCTAAAATTTTACTTTCATTTGTGATGATAGCAGGAAGACTTGAAATTTTCCCAATTATTATTTTGTTTTCTAGTAAAACATGGAAAAGGTGAAAAATGAGTTGCATCAAAAAGAGATGAAGACAATTTAATTGTCTTCATCTCTTTTTTAATTCAATTTAGTTCTAAAGCAAGTAACGTTTTTTTACGATTAGCTAAGTAAGTCTCATTTTCTAACAGAGCATAACATAATATATCCATGATAAAATAAATAGGAAGTTGACTATTGATAAAGCGCTCATCGACAATCGTTCTATTGTCTGAAGCAAATAAAACATCCGTTGCAACCTCAGTTAAACTTGTGTGGTTCCGATTTGTAATAGCAAAAATGGTTGCATGTTCTTTTTTTGCGGTCTCACAAGTTTGGACAACGGCATCTGATTCACCAGAGTTCGAAATGGCAATCAACAAATCTCCTTCAATTAGTAATGTAGCGCTCATAACCATCATGTGAGGATCTGTGACGGCATCAATGACTAAGCCCATCCTGGTAAGACGATTGCCTAGTTCCATAGCGCTTAGACCCGAACTACCTAATCCACAAATCATTATCTTATTTGCTTTTTGAATAGCCTGCATTAACTCGGTAATCTGTAATGGATTGATTAATTGAGATGAAGAGTAAATTAATTGGTTGTAATAATCGGTTATTTTTTCTGTTAATTTAGCAGGTTCAGGTGTCGTTTTCAATTCTTGATCCACCAAAGTTTTAAATTCCGGAAAACTTTGATAATTTAATTTGTGACAAAATCGTGTGATGGTTGCATTTGAAGATCCCGTTAACTGTGCTAAGTCTTTGATATTCCATGAATGAACCTTTTTCTGATTCTCTAAAATAAAGTTTGCAATGTGTTTGTCTTTTTTTGTTAGAAGATTATAATTTTGTGAAATACGATTTGAAAGATTCAGGTTATTTATCATATTGTAGACCTACCTATACATTCATTTTTCTTTTAGAATACCATTTTACAATACGTTATACAAAGAAGTTAATCAGACAATTCATTTTAAGTAGATGGTGACATATAGTTATAAAGGCACAATAAACTAAGCTAATGTTCACATCCATAAAAACAGAGAAGAGTTATCTTCTCTGTTTTTATAGTATGGATTAAACGACTTATTTTTTAAAGGCTATTAATAGCGGTGTATATCTTTTCCTAATACAAAGGCCAATGCAAAAATAAAAAAACCAATTAAAATGAAAATAGATCCAATAATAGGATCACCTGATTCAACAGGACCAAAATAACCAAAAATAATAAAGATAAGTCCAATAATAAGCATAATTTTTCCGAAAATAGTAAACAAAACAGCACCTCTGTAAATAATCTATTATCAAGAATAGTATAACGAGAAAAAAGAATAGTTCATAACAATATGAAAAAATAAAATAGAATTCTAAAGAGAAAACAATTTTCTTTTTTATTTGTGAAGATAACAAGTTTTCTTTCTAACTCCGTGTTAAACTAATACTTGAGTTTCAAGCAAAGGAGAGAGAAGATGAAACAAAATTTTGGACGATTAGGACTTTTACTCGTTACGGTTATATGGGGGGCAGGATACGTTGTTAGTGATGTAGCATTGAACGTTTTAAATCCTTACCAATTGATGACTGGACGTTTTTTACTAGCTTTTATTGCAATCTTAATCCTATTTTCAAATAAGATAAAAAACATAACAAAAAAAGCAGCAACAAGAGGCAGTATATTGGGTGTTATTTTATATTTAGCTTTTTTGTTTCAAACAGTGGGATTAAATTATACCACGCCATCTAAAAATGCTTTCTTAACCGCTGTAAATGTTGTATTGGTTCCTTTTATTGGATTAGTTTTATATAAAAATAAAATTGCATTAAGAGCCTACCTAGGTGCTTTTCTATCTATTATAGGAATAGGGTTACTTTCGTTAGATGGTTTTAATGGGTTTAATTTAGGAGATTTTCTAACATTAATTGGAGCAGTCTTTTTTTCGTTCCAAATTATTTTAACTAGCCGCTTTGTTCGAACAGAAAATATTTTTTCAATTATGATTGTTCAAATGGGTGTAGCAGCCTTATGTGGAATAGTCGTTATGTTTTTCAGAGGAGACCCTATACCAGATTTTACCTTGATGGGTACTCTATCAGTTGCGTATTTAGGCTTTTTTTGTACGATGTTTGGGTTTATGCTTCAAACAGCAGCCCAACGATTTACTGCAGATACAGAAACAGCTGTCATCCTTTCGATGGAATCATTATGGGGAATGCTGTTTTCAATCATTCTTTTACATGAACTCGTGACGGTTCAGACGGGAATAGGAGCAGCGTTAATTTTAATTGGCGTACTAGTATCAGAAATTGATATAAAAAAAGTGATACTTAAAAATAATCAAAAAAATAGAAGAGTTAAAATAGCAGAAAAAACATTAAATTGATGAGACAATTGGAGAAAAAGAGTACACTAATGAAAAGGAGCGATTAAATGGATATGAGAGATGTGGGAAAAGCAACACGTGTTTTATCTAGTGTCGTTGGTGTAACGGTGATGGCTTATGGTATTTATTTATTAACGGCAAAAGAAACACCGGAAATTGATGAAACTCCTCAGTCTTCTCTTGAACAATCGGTTTCTTCGTCATCAGAAAGTAGAGAGAGTACAACTAGTCAGTCAATAGATTAAATTAGATAAGATTATGCTGATGTTACAAGCAAGCTAATAAGAATGGAGGAATAAAATGACCTCAACAAATAACTCAAGGCGAACCCCGCTTTTTGATTATTACCAAAAGAATAAGATTAAACTGATGGACTTTGGCGGTTGGGTAATGCCTATCCAGTTTACCGGTATTATTGAAGAGCATAAAGCCGTAAGAAATGAAGCAGGGTTATTTGACGTTTCTCATATGGGAGAAATTTTAGTCGAAGGAGAAGATGCTGAGAAGTACCTTGATTTCCTTTTGACAAACGATGTGACACAAATGATAACGGGACAATCACAATACCACGCGATGTGTTATCCAGATGGTGGAACAATCGATGATCTTATTATTTCTAAATTAGCAACGAACGGTTACTTAGTCACATCCAATGCAGGCAATACTGAAAAAGATTTTGACTGGATGAAAGAAAAAGTAACTGGCGATGTTCAATTAACGAATAAGTCTGATTCTATAGGCTTATTAGCATTACAAGGACCAGCTGCAGAGGAAATCTTACAAAAATTAACTGAAGTTGATCTAAGTGATATACAGGCATTCCATTTTAACCAACAAGTTACTTTAGCCGAAATAGAAAATGTTTTGATTTCAAGAACCGGTTATACAGGAGAGAACGGTTTTGAATTGTACTTGGCTGCAAATAAAACAGAAAAACTATGGGAGTTGTTGCTTGCAGCTGGAAAAGAAGAAGGATTAAAACCATGTGGCTTAGGTTCGAGAGATACTCTTAGATTAGAGGCCGCATTGTCTTTATATGGACATGAATTATCAGCAGATATCAGTCCTCTTCAAGCGAATATAGGTTTTGCAGTGAAAACGAACAAAGCCCATGATTTTGTTGGTAAAAAAGATCTTAAACGACAACGTGAAGTAGGAGTGAAACAGAAAATAAGAGGGTTTGAATTGATAGGCAAAGGAATTGCACGTTCTGGGTGTAAAATTTACGCTAAATCAGGAGAAGAAATTGGCGTAGTTACCTCAGGGACGAAATCACCAACTCTGAATAAAAGTATCGGATTAGCACTAATCAATACGAAAAAAAATGATATAGATGCACTTGTCCAAATAGACATTCGCAATAAACTAATCGATGCAGTTCTAGTAAAGACACCATTTTATAAAAGAGAGACAAAATAAGAAAAAGGTATTTATTAACCTAAAGGGAGTGATTTAGATGAATGAAAAAGAGATGGAACGTTATTATACAGAAGAGCACGAGTGGGTTATGCCAATAGGAGACGATAAAGTTCGACTAGGAATAACGGAATATGCTGCGAAAGAATTAGGAGATGTTGTTTATGTTGAACTTCCTGAAATAGATAGCCATGTTAGTGCCGGGGATGAAATAGGAACAGTTGAATCAACTAAATCAGCATCTGTTATTTTTTCACCTGTTTCAGGGAAAGTTATTGTAGTTAATGAAGAGTTAGAGGATGCTCCTGAATTAGTTAATGAAGGCCCGTTAAATGAAGGATGGATGTCAGAAGTTCAGCTAAGTGATCCAAGCGAATTAGCTGATTTATTAACACAAGAAGAGTATATGAATTTAGTTGAAAAATTAGAAGAAGATGACGAAGCGGATAGCGAGGAGGAATAAAAGTGGGAAATAATTTCAGATACTTGCCAGATACAAACCGAGATCGTGAAGAGATGCTAGCAACTCTAGAAGTTTCTTCAATATCTGAATTGTTTACTGATATTCCAGATACGATTCAATTAAAGGACGAGTTAACTATTCCAGCTGCTTTACATGAGGCAGCTTTAGATAAAAAGATGCGAAGTATGGCGAATAAAAATAAAGATAGTAAAGAATATGCTCTGTTTTTAGGTGCTGGGACATATGATCATTATATTCCAAGTACGGTAGATCATGTTATTTCACGTTCGGAATTTTATACAGCTTATACACCTTATCAAGCAGAAGCTAGTCAGGGAGAACTACAAGCTATATTTGAATTCCAAACAATGATTTGTGAACTTACAGGAATGGATGCTGCAAACTCATCATTATATGATGGGTTTACAGCAATTGGAGAAGCTGCTACGTTAGCCGTTCGTAGTACAAAAAGAAATAAAATCATTGTTTCAAAAGGCGTCCACCCTCAAGGTCGTGAAATAGTAAGAACTGTTTCAGTCGGTTTTAATTATCAAGTAACAGAGGCTAAACTAACAGGAGACAGTACAGATTTACATGCATTAAAAAAACTCGTGGACCAAGATACAGCTGCCGTTATTATTCAATACCCGAATTTTTTTGGTTCAGTAGAAGATTTAAAAGAAATAAAGGCAATCGCAGAATCTAACCGCGCGTTATTTATCGTGGTAGCCAATCCTTTGGCTTTAGCTTTATTAGAAGCTCCTGGGAACTTAGGTGCGGATATTGTAGTAGGTGACACTCAACCTTTAGGATTGTCTATGTCATTTGGTGGACCGCATTGTGGTTATTTTGCGGTTAAGAAAAAACACGTTCGTAAACTACCAGGTCGGATAGTCGGACAATCTGTGGACAAAGACGGCAAACGAGGATTTGTTTTAACCTTGCAAACACGGGAACAACACATTAAACGTGAAAAAGCTACTTCTAATATGAGTTCTAATCAAGCTTTAAATGCATTGGCTTCAGCGGTTTTCATGTCTGCATTAGGTAAAGAAGAATTGCGCCACATGGCTCAGTTAAATATTGAAAAAGCGGATTATATGGCTAATGCTTTAATCGGAAAAGGATTTTCTGTTAATAATAAAGCTCCTTTTTTTAATGAATTTGTAGTCGAATTACCTTTTTCAGTTCAAAAAACAAATGAAGCACTAATCAATCAAATGATTATTGGTGGATATAACTTAGAAAAAGAATATGGACTCAAAAATCACATGTTAATTGCCGTAACAGAACAACGGACAAAAGAAGAAATAGATACTTTTATTGCTGTACTGGAAGGGATGATAAAATGACCGATTACAATGAATTGATTTTTGAAATCAGCCGTCCAGGTAGAACAGCTGCTAGTCTTCCAGAAAGTGATGTGTCTTCAATTCAATTGTCAAAAAAATTCCCTGATCATTTGATACGTCAAACACCTGCCGAGTTGCCTGAAGTTTCTGAACCACAATTGATGCGTCATTATACGGCATTATCTAATAAGAACTTTGGAGTAGACAATGGGTTTTATCCACTAGGTTCGTGTACGATGAAATACAATCCTAAAATCAATGAAGACGTAGCTCGGTTATCTGGCTTTGCGAATATCCATCCTTTTCAACCCACTCAAACGGTACAAGGCGCACTCGAATTGATGTATGAATTACAAGAAGATTTAAAGGTTATTACCGGAATGGGAGCTATTTCGTTGCAACCAGCTGCCGGTGCACAAGGCGAATGGACTGGTTTAATGATAATGAAACTATTTCATAAGCAAAATGGAGAAGAAAAAAAACGAACTAAAATTCTTGTACCTGACTCAGCACATGGGACAAACCCGTCTAGCGCCTTTATTGCTGGTTTTGATGTAATCGAAATTCCATCTAACGCTGCCGGTACAGTCGATTTAGAAGAATTAAAAAAACAAGTTGGAACAGACATTGCTGGCTTAATGCTGACTAATCCTAATACACTTGGCTTATTTGAAAAAGATATTGTAGAGATAGCAAAAATTATTCATGGAGTAGGTGGGTTATTGTACTATGATGGTGCAAATTTGAATGCGATTATGGGTAAAACAACACCTGCTGCGATGGGTTTTGATATCGTACATCTTAATTTGCATAAAACTTTTAGTACACCTCATGGTGGAGGAGGTCCAGGATCAGGACCAGTTGGAGTTAAATCTTTTTTAGCCTCTTATTTGCCTATTCCACGGATTGAAAAACAAGCTGATGAGTATGTTTTGAACTCAAATTACCCTCTTTCATTAGGTCGTGTTAAAGGATACTTTGGGAATTTTGGTGTTAACGCCAGAGCGTATACTTATATTCGGACAATGGGACCAGATGGTTTGAAACAAGTGTCTGAGAGTGCTGTCTTGCATGCGAATTATTTGCGGAAATTGTTAGCTCCTTACTTTAATGTCTCACACCCTCAGATTTGTAAACATGAATTCGTCTTATCTGGATTAAAACAAAAAAAATTAGGTGTACGAACAATGGATATAGCTAAAAGATTATTGGATTTTGATTATTATGCACCAACGGTTTATTTCCCGTTAATTGTTGAAGAAGCGATGATGATTGAACCAACTGAGACAGAGACAAAAGAAACATTAGATGCATTTGCAAAAACGTTGATTCAAATTGCAAAAGAAGTTGAAGAAACACCGAATATAGTGCTCGAAGCACCATATACAACATCGGTTAAACGAATGGATGAAGTTAAAGCGGCTAGAAATTTAGTATTAAGTTATGACAAAAATAACAATAATTAACTGACTCATAGATTAAATTGGTATTTAAAATAAGAGTATAAAGTGTAATGAAGTGTTTTTTCAAAAAACGGAGGAATAGATATGGGTATTGAACAAAATAAAGTAATTCTAGTACTAGTAGGTGTTAGTGGAAGTGGGAAGACAACTTTGGCTAACGCATTGGAAAAAACTGGGGTTCCTAAATTAGTTACTACGACTACACGACCAAAAAGAGATGGCGAAGTAGAGGGAACAGATTATTATTTTAGAGAAATATCGGATATGTCCAATATAGCGTTTATTGAAAACTCTTTATATAATAACTATCTTTATGGACTAACAGTAGATACCGTAGAAGAAGGATTGGATCTTCATGACGTAATGAGTGTCGTTTTGGATAAAAATGGTGCAGCTGCTCTAAAAGAAGTTTATCCCTTCTATACAAAAATTATTTATTTAGAAATGACGGAAGAAGAGATTCAACAAAGAATGGAAAAAAGAGGCGATAGCCCAGAAAATATTCAACAAAGATTATTGTTTGCTCAACAAACAGGAGAGTTTGAAGCGCCGATAGAAACAAATCTAGTTCTATCGGTTCAAGATTTAAAAAAGTCTGTTGATGACATCTTAACGTATATCAAAAATAGTTTACAATAAAAGTAGTCGAAGTGTGACAGACTAGCGAGTATTACTCGTGAAGCGCTGGTCTAGTTTACTTTTTGTAGTAAGTGATAGAATAAAAATTTTAAAGTGAGGGTGGGACTTATGTCCTATCCTTACTTTTTTTATTTCTAATAAGAAAAAAAGATAACGAGCTAGATGCTTAACAAATAAATAGCGAATAAATTTTAAAAATTAAAATATTTTGATTGCTTTTTTTTAAAAATAAGAGTAAATTTGTTTATGGATATAAGAAGTCCATAATGGACATTAAATAGAGCTGATTCAAAATATGAAAAGAGGCGAAAGAATGAATTTAACAAAAGGTTTGGAGCAGGCTGTTTGTATTATTACCTTATTGGCAACGCAGGACAAAAGATTTCCCATTGCTTCTCATATTATCAATCGAAGGTTAAAAGGAGCATCACCTTCTTATATAAAAAAAATAATGAGAAAATTAGTCGTTAATGACCTGGTTACATCTATTTCAGGTAGCAATGGCGGTTTTTCGTTAGCTAAAGACCCAGAAAGCATTCATTTATTAGAAGTAGTCGAAGCCTTGGAAGGGCCAATTATTACGTATCCTAATACAGGAATGATTAATCAGGTTTTTTCGGATTTGGGGCCGACGGCTAATCATGGGGAAATAGTTTTAACAGAGGTGTTTAAACAAGCAGACAACCAATATAAAAACTATCTTCGTCAACAAACAGTAGCGCAATTGATTCGTGAATCGTTGAATCATCGAGATATCCCAATTCTTAATTGGAATGAAACGAAAGAAAATTAGTTTAGAGCTAAGAAAGGTGTGGAAAAGTACTAATGAAACTGTTGAAAAATGAATGGAAAGAGATTTTCTCTAATAAAGTGTTACTTATTTCTTGTTTAGTGATGTTATTTATTCCAATATTGTATGCAGGCTTCTTTTTAAAGGCTAACTGGGATCCTTATGGCAGTACAGATGAACTTTCAGTTGCAGTCGTTAATGAAGATCAATCAGTTGATTATGAAGGGAAAAAATTGGCTATCGGCTCTGAATTAATAGAGAATTTAAAAAGCAATGATTCTTTAGATTGGCATTTTGTTGCCCCAAGTGAAGCTGAAAAGGGATTAAAAAATCGAAAGTATTATATGGTGATGACTATACCAAGAGACTTCTCAAAAGATGCTGCCACATTAATGGATAAGCATCCGAAAAAAATGAATTTGATTTATAAAACAAATGGGTCATTAAACTTCATTGGTGAAGTAATTAGTAATGCAGCTGTAAAAGAAGTTAAAAAAGAAGTTTCTGAAAATGTAACAAAAGCATACACAGAAGCTCTATTTGATCAAATAAGAGAAGTGGGAGAAGGATTTGCCAAAGCTGCTGATGGATCGGATGAATTAGATGGAGGAACAGAAAAGTTAGCTGACGGAAATAAAGAAATAACTGGGAATTTGACTAAGTTAGCCAATAGCACGCTGTCATTTAGTGAAGGAGCAGATACTTTAAGCATCGGTTTAAAGGAATACACAAATGGAGTTGCTCAATTAGATTTAGGGGCGATTAAATTAAATGAAGGTATTGGACAATTAGCTTCTAACGTTGGTCCACTAAAAGATGGTGTTACTCAATTAAACAATGGAGCTTCTGATTTGACTGAAGGGTTAACAGCCTATACAAATGGCGTCAGCCAGCTAGATTCAGGAGCAAGCCAATTGACAGCTAATAATGTTAAACTTCAAAATGGTGTGGGTAGTTTGAGTAGTGGTGTAGACCAAGTCAAGACCGGTAGTGATCAATTACTAGACGGATTAAATCAACTATCTACATCACTTGGAAACAGTATGTCAGACGAAAATCAAAATAATTTAGATACATTAACAGCTAGTTTGCCTCAGATAAATAAGGGTATTCAGACTTTGAATACTGCTCTAGGCGCTGAAACCGGTGGGGTAAATACCGATTCAATTACTACAGATTTAACTAATGTAGGGACAAATCTGGTGGGTATGGAAGATAATTTAACAAAAGCCGGTGACCATTTATCAGATATTGGAACAGCTGCACAAACACTAGGTGTTAAAACTCAAGAAAATGCAACGAGTACAATTAGTACTGTCCAAAAAACAGCAGCTTTCAAAAGTTTGAATGAAACTCAAAGAGCAGAATTATTAAATGGTTTAAAAGAGGAGTTGCAAGTACAAGGGAAAGAAAACGTTACGTTAGTCCAAGACATTGGTGGCCAAACAGCTGCTGCTGGTGAAAATTTAATAGCTATAGGACAAGAAGCTACTAATGCAGGAACTTCAGCTAAAGACTTACAAACACAACTTGAAGAATTAGCTGGATTAACAAGTCAATTAACGACTTTAAAAACTCAAGTGGCTAAACTAGCAGCGGGTTCGAATCAAGCTCTTCCTGGTGCTGTTCAAGCTATTACTGAGTTACGTGGCGGATTAACAAGTGTTCAAACGGTTTTAACTCAAATGGGTGAAGGTAAAGACAAAGGCGTTATTCAAGGAATGTCTGAATTAAATCAAGGTCTTGCTACCATTCAAGGTGGGTTAAAAGGGGACAATGGCTTAGTTGCAGGAATGACAACTTATACAAACGGCGTTAGTACTTTACAAAAAGGTGTTAACCAGTTAGAAAATAATTCTAAGGCATTGAATTCAGGGGCTACTCAGTTAAGTGGTGGGCTCAGTCAAGTAGCTGGGAAATTACCCTCTTTAATTGAGGGAGTAAATCAATTAAACAGCGGCTCTAATCAGTTAGTGCAAGGCACCAATCAATTAACCACTCATTCTAGTAAGCTATTAAATGGTGCAGATCAATTAGCTGGTGGAGCTAGTCAAATTAATGATGGTTCTACTAAATTAGCAGATGGATCGACTATGTTAGGGAATGGATTAGCTACGTTGAAAGATGGAACGACTACATTAGCAACTGGTTTACGAGATGGTTCAAAAAAGGTTAATGCTATTGATCCAACAGATGAAACCTTTAGTATGTTCTCAAATCCAACAGAATTAATTCATAGAGAATACAGTCATATCCCTAACTACGGTGCTGCTTTAGCCCCTTATATTATGTCAGTGGCTTTATATGTAGGAACATTAGTTTTCAATACGATTTATCCAATACGAAAATCGCCTTTAAATGGACCATTAGGATTTTCTTTTTGGATAAGCAAACTTTCTGTAGCATTGACTGCAGCAATAATGATGGCGGTTATTGAAGCTGGATTGCTATTGATGCTAGGATTGCATGTGCAATCTGTGGGGAATTTGTTCACAGTGACTATAATAACAGCTTTAGCATTCATGGGAATAGTCACGTTCTTGACCATATCCTTAGATAATATTGGTCGTTTTATTGCGATGATATTACTAGTCGTCCAATTAGGTGGATCAGGCGGAACATTCCCAATGCCATTAACAAATCACTTCTTTACATCTATTCATCCATATTTACCAATGTCTTATTCTATTTATGGATTTAGAGAAGCCATTTCTGGTGGGATAGGTCAAGATCTTTTTATGCAAAGTAATCTTGTTTTAGTCAGTATTCTTATTGTGTCTAGTGGTTTATTATTTTTATATATGCACTTCTTTCAAAGGAGAAAACAGAAAAAAATAGAAAATAAGGAATCTACAGAGGCTTTAATAGCATAGAAAATAAAAAAAGGGGTTTTGAGACAAAAGTCTCAAAACCCCTTTTTTTATTCAAAACCTAAAATGAAAATTCCGACCATAATAGCAGCAATAACCCAGTATTGAGCTTTAGTTAATTTTTCTTTTAAGAAAATACGCGAAAGAATAACAGAAACAATACTATAAGAAGAAATCAAAGGTGAGACAATAATGGCATTTCCAGCAATAGCGTACACATAGAAAAATTGACCAATCGTTTCAAATATGGCAGCATAGCCTTTTGTTCGTTCTTCAAATAGATTAAAGGATTTTTTCTTTACAACTAGTAGATAAAAAGCCGCTAGAATAGCACAAATTAGAAAAGTTAGTTCATAAGAAGTGTTAGCTTGGTTCTCACTCATGACTTTGTCTAAAATGAAAGCATCTGCAAATGTCCCCAAACCATCAATAATCGCATATAAAATGGGTAAAAGAATAGCGAGTGCACCAATTTGATATTTTCGATCAACTTTTTCTTTATGCTTTATTCTGTCTAAATCTGCGGCTCTTTTTTCAAAGATAGATAATAGCAATATGCCAACTGAAATAACAGCAACAGCAAAAAATTGTACGCCAGTCATGACCTGACCTAAGAATATAAATGTCAGTAAAGAAGCAATAGCACCGGATGAATTCATGATAGGAGATGAAACGGAAAGCTCAATATAGCGTAACCCAATATACCCAATGGTCATTGAAAGAATATACATACTAGAAACAGGTAAGTAACGAATGATATTCATCGGATCGTAGGAAATATCTGTAAACAAAAGAGTATACAGAGCGTGAATTCCCATAACTGAACCAACCATTATCACTATTCTCAAATGACTGTAGGGGTCTTTTGGATTAGAACTTTTTTTATAAAATAAATCTGCTGTTCCCCAAGAAAAAATAGAGACCAGTGTAAAAATAAACCACATAATTTTCACCTTTTCATATAAATAAATTTGCGAATAACTTATGTAACCAATGAATAAATGCTGAAGTTAAGCTAGTTTTCGCTTTGTTCATAATATCATAAAAATGACGTGAAATAATAGAAATAAAAAAGAATCTATGAAAAAAATAAAAAGAATACAACGAAAAACGTTTACATTCTTATGCGATAGATAATTAATGATTTCCAAATGAAAAAACGACTAAATTTTCTTTTCAATTAACTGATTTTAGTAGATTAATTTAGTGAAAGTTTTATAATTTAATTGTATGAAAAATAGGAATGCATAGGTATACCATTCATAAAGTAATCAACTTAATTTTTAGACTCTTTAACAGCCGAAGTATAGGTTAGTGCTTGAGCAGGGCTTATTTGGTATGTGAAAAAATGACTGAACCAGAATTGATTGAATGGATAAATGTGCCTTGATCGAATATTTTTTCTGTCAGGTTTATTAGCAGTAGCCAAAAAAATCAGTCTTCTTCAGCAATGAAGGATTTTTTATTAGTTGAATTACACGATTGTAAAAAAATAGCTTTTTTGCTATTCCAGAGTGGGATAGTTATTTACTTGTAGATACAGCTAACGATGATTAAGGTCATTAATTTGAATCAGTAAGGTGTATTTAATGGTCAATTAATAATAATGAGAGTATAGTTGACTTGTAGCAAAATGTCTTTTTAGGAGGAATTTATGATGGGTTATATGACAGAGTCAGATGTAATACACTTATTAAATGAATCAAAAAAGGAATTAGATCGTTTGACAGCAAAACGTACAATGGATTTAAGTAATTCGATTAGTTACATTGAAAATGAACTTGAGATACAACGAATAAAAGGTAAAATTACTGCTTACGAATACGTTTTAAATGTGGATGAATAAAATGGATGAAAGTAGCTGGGACAAAAGTAGGTTTCACAAAAAAATCGTTCCACCCCTTTAAAGTTAAATAGAAATAAAGAAAAATACACTCCCACTAATGAGTAGCTGAGCCATTAGTTTTGGGAGTGTATTTTTTAATTTTTTTATCCAAAGTCTTTTTATGTTGAATAATAATTTCTGGAAGAAATTTAAGTGAAAAGCTATTTTTAACTATCCATTTTATTCTTTTTCTTTCTACGTAAAAGCCAGATTAGACCGGCCAAGATGACTATAAAAATAATAACATAGGCTATTTTTGAATAAATAGACATATAATAGACGATTACTTTCCAATTCGATCCAACAAGAGCACCGAAATAAATCAAAATGGTATTCCAAATGAATGAACCAACAGTTGTGAAAAAAAGGAAAAGACCTATCTTCATTTTTGCCATTCCAGCTGGAATTGAAATAAGACTTCTAATTAATGGAATAAAACGACAAAAAAATACTGTTGCGACACCATGTTTAAGGAACCATTGGTTTGCTTTATGCAAATCTTTTTTTGATAACCGCAAGATGTGACCCCAACGATCGACAATTTTTTCTAAACGAGTAATATCTAAAAAAGAACCCACACCATATAATATCAAAGCTCCGATAACAGAGCCAATGGTTGAAACGATAATCATGCCAGTAATAGTTAAGTTTGTATTAGTGGTCATAAATCCACCAAAAGTTAAAATAACTTCCGATGGGATAGGTGGGAAGACATTTTCAATCATGATTAAAAATGCGACACCAATATAGCCAAACTGTTCCATAATTTGTTGAATCCAAATTTCCATAGTGTTGCAGACTCCTTCCTTGCTGTATTTTGTTTAGCCAAGATGATTTAACTTGTCTATTAGTTGACTAGCTATTTCTGATGTTGGATAGCATCTAATAATTTTATAGCTATTTCTAGATTCATATGAGTACTTTTCTTTAATCCGTTTGCAACGAGTTCGATATTATCGCCAGTTGCCCCAGCATTAATGGCTAATGATTTAGCCTGTAAACCCATATGCCCTTTTTGAATGCCTTCGGTCACTAAAGCTCTTAAAGCAGAAAAATTCTGAGCCAAGCCTACTGAAACAATGACCGATTCCAGTTCTTTAGCCGTTTTTATGGACAATAATCGTTGGCTGAATTGAGCAGTAGGATGGATACCAATAGATCCGCCTACAAACCCAACAGGTAAAGGTAAAGTTAAAGAGCCAATTAAGTCTCCATTATCAGCTTTTTCCCAAACAGATAAAGCGCGGTATTGTCCAGATTTAGCAGCATAAGCATGTGCACCTGCTTCGACTGCACGCCAATCGTTTCCACTTGCTAAGACTACAGCGTCAACTCCGTTCATGATACCTTTATTATGCGTTGTAGCACGGTAAGGATCTACATAAGCAAATTGGGAGGCTTCAATTATACGATCTCTTACTTCTTCACCTGTAAAATCTCCACGACTTAATAAATCAGTAGGAATCTGGCAAGTAGCGGTAGCTAAACATTCAGTCGCATAATTAGATAGGATACTCATCAAAGCCGTTCCGTCAGTAATGTCTTCAATATAGGAAGTGACTGCTTCCATCATTGTATTAACAATGTTAGCACCCATAGCTTCTAAAACATTTACATGGACATGAACAACTAAGAATTCTGGGGAACGCTCTGTCGCTGCAATAGTGCGGAAATTCACATCACCTGCACCACCGCCTCGTTTTACAATAGAAGGATGAGCAGCATTTGCTTTTTTTAGAATGGTTTCTTTATGTAAAGATAACTGTTCTAAGGCGAAAGTTAAGTTTGAAACATTTTTTAAAGCAATCTGTCCGATCATTTTTCGTTCGGTTAAATGAGTTTTAAATCCACCAGCTTGGGCAACTAATTTAGCTGCAGAGCTGGCTGCAGCTATAACAGATGGTTCTTCGGTGACCATTGGGATAGTGAAAGAGTGATGATCTATTAAAAAATTTAAAGCAACTCCCAAAGGAAGAGCATATTGTGTTAGTTGATTTTCAATCATATGATCGGCTATTTGATCGGGTAATAGCGTCTTTTCAGAGAGAAACAGCCTATCTTGTTCATTGATAACCCCGGCATCAAGCAGTGCTTGGGTTCTTTCTGTCTTTGTTTTTTTATAAAATTCTGAAAAATAAGAATGTGCCATTCTATAACCTCTTTCCAAAATAAGTTCATGCATTATTCTAGCATAGAATAACTTGCTACTCTAGAGGAATGAACGTATCTTAATAGAAACCTTAATTATTAAACAAAAAAATACTGAAAAATTGATCAAGTACAAATATGATTTAATCTAAGTAAAGTAAAAATAGAATTTGAGGTTAGCAAAATAGATTTGAACAAAATATAAAAATTCGTAGAAAAATTAAGTTATATAGGATTATCATCCAAAACGCCTTAACAAAACCCAAGCCTGATTTCATAACTTCATTATTTTGTGAGCAATCACGAAGCTTGTAAATGTTATTGCCGTACTGGACAATTCAGAGGAAAAATATCCTGAACTTATCTTTTTTGATTAATCATCATAAAGATACTTCTATAAAAAATGATATGAATGATTCATGAAAGCAATGATTTACTTTAAAAGTAGATGGAGAAGCGCCAAGAAGAAGTGCAATAATGAAAGTGAAAAAGTGAAGAACCTATTTATGCAAAAAGAATTACCAGAAGGATGAATATAAAAAGAAATATGTACAGGATATAATGGCTTTATCAGGTATGTTGATTAATATCGGGTTTATTTTCGGTTAATTAAAGTATGGTACAATTAAAAAATCATCTATTGTTTGCGATGGGAAGTATCCGTTTGTTTATTCTTATTAAAGCTACTGATACGCTGAAAAAAGCTTGGAAATAAAATGAAAATAAAAAATCGTTTGTTATTTATAGTGCTATGCGTTTAATTCACTTTAATGATAAACAAATAATAGCCAAAGAAAGCGTAAGGAAACAGATGAAAAATGATAGGAACAATGTGCATTCAGTTTTTGGATAGCTAAAATACAGTGGAAAAGCTATCTTTGTTGCTCTTATGTTCAATAACTTATTACCATTAGGCGTTTTTTATGCAATCTGGACAGGAATAGGTACAATTGGAGGAACAATTGTTGGTATTTTATTTTATGGAGAGTCAAAAAACAGAAAACGATTTTTATTTATGGGTATGATTGTAGTAGCGGTTGTAGGATTGAAATTAAGTGCTTGAAAAACCTGGACATACAATATATAGTGGTTTAATATGATGTAAACACTATATATTGTTTTTTGTAGTGGATATAAGAAAGTGGTGATGGGATGCAAGTTTATACTAAAAGAGGAGATTATGGAAACACGAACATAATCGGTGGACGAACTGTAAAAAAGGATGCACTAAGAGTTGAGGCCTATGGAACAATTGATGAAGCAAATTCATTAATTGGATATATAGTAAGTCAAATGAATGAGCAAGACGTTACATTAAAAAATGAATTAATACAAATCCAACATTATTTGTTTGACTGCGGAACTGATTTAGCAACTCCTCATGGAAAAAATTCCTATAAGTTGACAAAAGAAAGTATCACTTGGATTGAAGCTAGGATAGATTGTTATGCGCCTATTCCACCAGCTATTGAGTCATTCGTTTTACCAGGGGGGCAACCTGTGGCTAGCTTATTGCATATCGCTCGAACGGTTGTCAGAAGAGCAGAAAGAAGAATGGTTAGTTTTGCTTCAGAAGAAGAAACCAACCCGCATGCAGGAATTTTTATCAATCGATTATCAGACTATCTTTTCGTACTTGCTCGTTTGGTCAATCATCAAAATAAGGTAGCGGAACCTCTATATGAGCGTGGTGGGAAAGTATTTCATACCTCTTTAAAAAAAGATGATAGCCATTAAATGAACTGAAATCATTTCGAAATAAGGTCGGTGAAAAGATAGAAATTTAGTTTTGTAAGTGAAAAAATGGAGGAAATTAAGATGAAATTAAAAATAAAATTAGGATTTATATTTATCACCTTACTAGCATTAACAGCCTGTGCAGATACAAATCAAACAGCTGTAAATGAAAGTTCTGCACTAGTTCCAAGTGAGGTTGAAGTCGCAGCGACTAAAACAATTTCAACTTCTATTGTCTTACAAGAAGAAGAAAAAGTTTTGTCAAATAGTTCAAAAGAATTAAAAGTTGAAGAAGGTCAAAATCTATTAGAGGTTATGGAAGAAAATTATGAGATTATAGCTAAAGATGGCTTTATTTCCGCTATTGAAGGGTATGAACAGAACAAAAAAGAAGGGAAATATTGGTTGTATACGATTAATGGAGAACAAGCTACAGTAGGTGCTAGCGATTATATAGTAGAAGATCAAGATATCATTGTGTGGAATTTAGATGGCATGTAAGCGGCCTCCACATAAATTTTCTGTTCAAAGAATGACCTTGTTAGCTATGTTGACAACACTTTGTTATGTTAGCCGTTTAGTATTTCAATTTTTACCTAACGTCCAACCGGTAACGGTTATTTTAATCATTTTAACACTCACTCTTGGAGTAGCCGATGCTTTAATTGTCGCGACTTTATCTATTCTGATTTCCAATATTAACTTAGGAATGGGAGTCTGGACAATCGCACAGATTGTTTCGTTTGCACTAATAATTATTAGTACAGGCCTATTAATAAAGCCACTTTTCAAAAAGGCGCCTTTTTCTGTAATGGTTCTATATGCCATATTAACTGGCTATATCTATGGTTTTTTGGTATCGCTAATCCAAGCACCTTTTTTCGGTATTCAAAATTTTTGGGTCTATTATCTTTCTGGACTACCTTTTGATACATTGCATGCTCTTGGAAATGGTGGTTTTTATTTAATATTAGCACCAATATTATTCCCTCTATTGAATAAATCAATTGAAAAATATTTTATGAAATAAATAAGAAAAATAGTTATTTAATAATACAGATTGCTTTTAAAGCACCTGTATTTTTTTATACGTATAGCCAAATTAAGCAGATTTAACAACAAGAAGAAGAGGCAAAAAATGCTGTTTTAGCCTAATCGTGTTAAACTTAATGTAAAGTCAAAGACTATCAAAGAACAAATGTAAAAAGCGCTTACTAAAAAACAAAAGAATTCTAGCATGTATAGGTAAGGAGAGTGAAAAGATGGCTGATTATTTAGGGGTAGACGTTGGAGGAACACAAATAAAATATGGGCTAATCAATGATGAAGGTGAAATAGAAGTTGTCTATGAAAAAGGAACGCCGATGGATTCATTGGATAGTTTTGTTGAAGTAATGGGTGAGATTTATGATGCGTATGCAGACAAGATTAAAGGCATGGCAATTAGTATGCCTGGAATTATTCATTCAAGAACGGGTTTTGCTGTTCATGGTGGGACACTCGAGTATATAAAAAACATGAATATGATATCGTTGCTAGAAGAGCGGTGTCCTACAATTATTCATGTTGAAAATGACGGAAAAGCCGCAGCATTAGGAGAATTGTGGAAAGGAAACTTTAAGGGAGTAGAAAATGGGGTAATCCTTGTTTTGGGAACAGGAATCGGTGGGGGAATCATAAGCAATGGAAAATTATTGAAAGGGAACCATTATTCCGCTGGTGAAGTTTCATTTATTAAAACCAATTCGGATAGAAGTTCCGATGAAGATTATATGTTTGGTTTTCAAACAGGATTAAGAAAATTATTTAAAACAATCTCAGTCCGCTGTAAAATCCCATTAAAGGAAATAGACGGTTACCTTGTATTTAAATATGCAAATGAAGGCAATCTTGAAGTGTTAGCTTGTTTAAATGAATATTGTCGTACATTGGCTGTTCAGATTTTTAACCTGCAAACTATTTTAGATCCTGAAAAAATTCTAATTAGTGGTGGTATTAGTAAACAGTCTTTACTACTTGAACTGATTAAAAAAAACGTAGTAGAAGTATTTAAAGAAAAAAATACTGAGTTATTTTATGTTCCACTTATTGAAAGAAGTCGGCATGGAAATAAGGCCAACATTATTGGAGCTTTATACAATTATAAAAAAAATGAAGAACTTTTATTTGAATAATAATAATTTAAATAAACAAAATTTTCTTTTGGAGTAATTTCTAGAATAACTAATAGACAAAAAAAGTCTAGGACATATGTCCTAGACTTCTCTGTTTATCTATACGGGTTCATTGCACGAGGTTTATCTAGAATTTCCTTATAGATAAATCCCTTTATAATTTCTTTTTGACGGGGTGTCTGTTTTATTTTCTTGTTCACTTGTTTTTTTGTTTGAACAAAATTCTTAACTGGACTTGGCATGTCAGAATATGAGCGAGAAATAGCAGCACTTTTCGTGACGGGTTGAATCCGATTCCGTTCTGCTAAAGGCTCTCTTTTTGTTCTTACTGGTGATTGTTGGTATGGAGCATGTTTGGCAGATTGAGAAAGATTATTTCGCTGTTGTGCTAAATTAGCAGCTTTTGGGTCATTGCGCGAAACGTCTTTTTTGTCAGGTACATTTCTCAATCGATCTTTTTCCTGATTGATCTCCTTCATAAATTCTTGATACTTAGATACTGCACCATTTTTACCATTTTTTTGATTAAATAGTGCATTACTTATTGATCTAATAACTGTGACAATAAGAAGTAGAGGGATAAGAAAACTTAAAAAACTAAGGAGTGCAAAGAGTTCCATTATTCATCACGTTCACTTTCGCCTAACTCAGAAATAGAATCTCTCATTGAGGTATCAGCAGCAATATTTTTCATATTGTAATAATCCATCACACCTAAATTACCTGATTTTAATGCCTCTGCCATTGCTAAAGGAACTTCAGCTTCAGCTTCTACTACGCGAGCGCGCATTTTTTGAACTTCTGCTATCATTTCTTGTTCTTGAGCGATAGCCATTGAACGTCTTTCTTCAGCTTTTGCTTGAGCAATATTTTTGTCAGCTTCAGCTTGTTCCATTTGTAAGCTGGCACCGATGTTACGACCAACGTCAATATCTGCAATATCAATTGAAAGAATTTCAAAAGCAGTACCAGAATCTAAGCCTTTTTTTAGAATCATTTTTGAAATAGAGTCTGGATTTTCTAAAACATCGGTGTGTTTTTCTGCACTACCAACAGTAGTTACGATACCTTCACCAACACGAGCAATGATAGTCTCTTCGCCAGCACCACCAACCAAACGTTCAATGTTCGCACGTACAGTAACTTTAGCACGAGCTTTAACTTCAATCCCATTCATTGCCATAGCAGCAATGACAGGTGTTTCAATGACTTTAGGATTAACACTAACTTGAACCGCTTCAAACACATTACGACCAGCTAAATCAATAGCAGCAGCTTGTTTGAAAACTAAATTAATGTTGGCACGTTGTGCAGCGATTAAAGCATCAATAACTTGATTGATATCTCCGCCTGCTAAATAGTGAGCTTCTAATTCATTGATATTAATATCCAAGCCAGCTTTTGTAGCTTTTATTAATGGACGAATAATATTTTGAGGAGCTACTCTTCTTAAACGCATACCAACTAATGTACCAATTGAAACTTTAACTCCTGAGAAGTAAGCCGTTACCCATAATCCTACTGGTACAAAACGGAAAAACATGCTCAAAATGATGATAACGATGATCGCGATCATTCCAATACCTATTAAACCACTAGTTTCTTCTAATAACATATTTACGACACTCTCCTGACTATTATTTTTGAACCTTCGACTTTAATCACTTCGACAAAGACTTCTGGCTCAATTTGTTCTCCTGAACTTAGGACTTCTATTTCTTTTCCATCAAAGGCTACTTTACCAGTAGGTCTCAATATAGTAGTAGTGATTCCTTTTTTTCCTAAATAATCAGTGTAATCCTTGGTGCTCGAGTACCCACTAATCTTAGTTAAGTTCTCCTCTAAAATTAATTTTTTGAAATTCCCAAAAGAATAACCTTTTTTTAAAAGGATGATAGCTAAAACCACGGAAATAATACCAGCAATACTTAATTCAAGCAAACTTTGCCCAGCATCTCCATAGTTAAGATAGATACCTCCAAAAAGTAAAACACCTCCTAATATTCCAGCTATACCAAAATCAGGAATAAAGACTTCGAAGAGTAATAAAAAAATTCCTAGTACAAAAATCACGATAGGAAACCATTCACCATTACCGTTTAAAAAGAAATAAGCAGCAAAACTACCAACAGCTAATAAACCACCTAATAAATAATGAATGGTTAATCCTACAATGACTAATCCAACAAAACCCGCACTTAAAAGTAAGATATTCAAATTTATTCACCTCCTCTAAATTAGATTTCTCTATATAATAAATAGTAAAACAGGATAACATTTAGAAAGTCTTTTTTAGCATCTCAGAAGTAAAAAGATTTAAAATAGATACAAGCAGTTTACCATTCCTATAAAGATTATGCACATCTTTAGATTTTTTTTTTGATAAAAAGATAAAATGAGTAGTGAAGCTTTGATAAATAGCTTGATTCAGTCTCGTTGGTAAATCATTTGATGCATTTTTAGAGCCAATTGGATTTTAAGTAACTCGTCTGTATCTTTAAAATCAAGTAGATTAACAGGGCGGTTTTTCAATTTAATAAAGTAAGCCTTTGCGATGGATATAGAGTTATCTAGAGGTTTTGGTAATAGTAAATGGATTGTAAATCCTTCACTCAAGAGTCGCAATTAATGCATTATGAAACTTTTGTTATGGTCGTATAATGTACTCAATGTGTAGATGGAAATCTTTTGTCTTTCTTTTTGAAGCACATCGTTCTTTTAAAAAGGGTGAATGATAAAATCATCAAAGACATAAAAGGGTGATTGGTTAAATTTTGTGTGATTTTCAAAGCAATTAACAGTTTCAAAAAGGAAAACTAATCTAGTGCATCTAGATTAGCCATAATAGTAACACTAGAAATTTTATTAACTAGCCTTTTAAAACGGGGAATAACGTTAGATTATTTGAATGGAGCTAATTGTAAAGATTATAGACCGTCAGCATAGTATAGTCTCCTCATCTTATCAGATAATAATAGAAATGAAACCGCTTGCTATACGCATAGTATACCATTTTAATGAAGATAACCCTATATTTTTCATTCTATATAATGGCTAAATAGCTAAAAAATATAGAAAAATTTAATTTGGGTTTGGATAGATATTATTTATAGCGTGTTTCTTCAATTGACATGGAGTTGATTGATTAAGAATTATTATTCTACGTTACTAATTTAGGTTTCTCACATTGTAAAAGCAGCTGATTCATTAAAAACCAAAGTGTTTAATTTTGTAGCGAGCAGGGATTATTTCTATGGTCCTATATGGATGCTCTTATGTAAATGTGCATTAGATGCAGCAAATGGCATTGGAAAAATAGGGCAATGGTCCCTTTAGTTGGGAAGCAATGAATGATTTTGAAAGAAATGCTAAAAATCATAACAATAGAAAATCCTAACGTTCCTATTCTAGTTTTAGAATTTAGGGGTGTGCTAACAAGAATCGACGTAAGAAAGATGATAGCAACTGGGAAAGGTCCAATTAGTAATATAACTATTGCCCACAAAGATTTTGCTATCGCAGTGATTGGTGAAGGTATCCAGAATCCTCCATTTGAAACTTTCGAAAAAGCTACCAAAGCATTAAAAGAGACGAATCATCATAAAAAGATTAAATAAGTTAATGGAAAATGAGAGAAAATGAAAATAAACTCAGAAACATTAGAAAAAATAAAAAATTTTCACTTTAAGAAAACGTTGTCATTGCGGAGTTTTTTAACAATTAAACAGGAGAAAAATGTTGATAGAATTAGTGTTTGGGGAGGGTAACTAGTTAAATATGAGAGAAAATAGATATAGGGTGTCATTATGAAGGAAAAATGATAAAATAATGAGTGTAAGGTTTACTTATCATTCTTTTGTACAGAAAGGAGTCCGACAATTGGTTAAACAAGTGAATAAAGAATCAAATCTAGAATTATTAGAAAAGGAAATGTATTTTTTCAATACAGGCCAACATTTTGATAGCTACTTGGCGTTAGGTTGTTCTTGTGAAATTTACGAGGGAACTGAAGGTTTTCGATTTACTGTATGGGCACCTCATGCAAAAAAAGTTTCTCTGGTAGGAGATTTTTGTAGTTGGACTGATGGAATAGAAATGGAAAGAGTAGCCGAGACCGGTACGTGGACAGTTTTTACACCTGTTGCACAAGAAGGACAGTGTTATAAATATTTAATCGAACAAGCAAATGGAAAAATAAAATTAAAAATTGATCCTTATGCTTATGCGTTTGAAGTGCGTCCTAAAGACGCGTCAGTAGTAAAGGATTTGCCACAAAAGAAATGGAAAGATAGTTTATGGATGGCCAATAAAAAAAGATACAACAACACAACACGTCCGATGAACATCTACGAAGTTCATCTAAGTTCGTGGAAATGTCATGCCGATGGTTCGTGGTATAGCTTAGTAGAATTACAAGAAGAACTTATCCCATATGCAAAAGAAATGGGGTACACACATATAGAATTCATGCCGTTAATGGAACACCCTCTTGATGCTTCATGGGGCTATCAATTAACTGGGTATTACGCTGTTTCATCTAAATATGGAACGATGGAAGAATTTCAAAACTTTGTAGAAGCAGCTCATCAAGCACATTTAGGCGTCATTATGGATTGGGTTCCGGGTCATTTTAACCGCAATGATTATGGAATGGCTTATTTTGATGGGACGGCTCAATTTGAATACACAGATACAAATAAAGCTCAAAACTTTAGATGGGGAACCATGAATTTTGACCTTGGAAAAGCGCAACTACACAGTTTCCTAATTTCTAATGCTTTATTCTGGCTCGAACAATTTCATTTAGACGGATTACGAGTAGATGCCGTTTCAAGTATGTTGTACTTAGACTATGATGAAGGCCCTTGGACACCTAATGAAGATGGAAGCAACCACAATCGTGAAGGTGTGGACTTTATAAAAAAACTAAATACGACTATTTTACATCGCCACCCTCAAACACTGATGATCGCCGAAGAAAGTACAGCGTGGTCTAATGTAACTAGCCCTGTCGATCAAGGCGGATTAGGTTTTAATTACAAGTGGAACATGGGATGGATGAACGACACCTTAAAATTCTTCGAATTAGAACCACATCAAAGGAAATATCACTTCAACTTAATCACTTTTTCATTTATGTACGCTTTCAATGAACAATTTATTTTGCCTTTTTCTCATGATGAAGTTGTCCATGGAAAGAAATCACTGATGCATAAAATGCCAGGGGATCGCTACAATCAATTTGCCGGTTTACGAGTGATGGAAGTTTATAAGATGACTCATCCAGGTAAAAAATTAGATTTTATGGGAAATGAATTTGGCCAATTTTTAGAATGGCGTGTTCATTCTGAATTAGAATGGACGAGCCTAGAAGATGAGATGAACAAAAAACACCAGTATTTTACAAAAACGATCAATGAATTGTATAAAAAAGAACGAGCTTTATGGGAAATTGACCATGACTCATCAGGTATTGAAATTCTAGATGCTGATAATGCAGAGCAAAGTATTTTGACCTTTATCAGAAAAGGCCAAAAAACACGTGACTTCTTAATTGTACTTTGCAACTTTATGCCGATTGAGCGGCCCAGATTTAAAGTAGGGGTTCCTTATGAAGGAACGTACGAAGAGCTATTGAATACAGAAATGATTGAATTTGGAGGTGTATGGACAAAGAATCAAGGTCCTCTAAAAACAGTCAATGAGTCTTTTAACCGACAACAGAATCATGTTGAACTAATTCTTCCAGCTATGAGTGTAGTAATTCTAAGACCTAAAAGAATAAAAGGAGTTCCAAAAGCTAATTAGACTTAAAAAGGAGGGTAGAGGAAGAGTAGTTTAAAAATACTCTTCCAAGTGATATGAGTAAAATTGAAACATTAGCGATGATTTTAGCAGGTGGGCAAGGTTCGCGTTTAGGAAAATTAACGAAAGAAATAGCCAAACCGGCAGTACCTTTTGGTGGAAAATATCGGATTATTGATTTTGCTTTAAGTAATTGTGTTAACTCAGGTATAAAAAATGTTGGGGTAGTTACACAATATCAACCCAGAGAGTTAAATAAACATGTAGGAAATGGTGCATCGTGGGGGTTAAATATTCATAATGGTGGAGCGACGATACTCCAACCTTATGCCAGTGTCGACGGTGAAAAATGGTTTAAAGGAACCGCTAATGCGATTTATCAAAATATTAGTTTCATTGACCAACACAATCCTGATTATGTCTTAGTTCTTTCAGGAGACCATATTTATAAAATGGATTATCAAGAAATGCTGGACTTCCATAAACTAAAAAAAGCGGCTTTGACCGTTGGGGTAATACCTGTTCCTATTGAAGAAGCACCTCGCTTTGGGATTATGAATACGGATCAAACAGGTCGGATTATTGAGTTTGAAGAAAAACCAAAAGAACCAAAAAGTAATTTAGCTTCAATGGGTGTTTATATATTCGATTGGGCTTTATTGAAGAAATACCTCGTTGAAGATCAAGCAAAAAGAAGAGAATTAGAAGATTTTGGCAAAGACGTTATCCCAGCTTATTTAGGGAACGGTGAAAACATTTTTGCTTATGCCTTTACAGATTACTGGAAAGACGTTGGAACAATTGAAAGTCTATGGGAAGCTAATATGGAATTTCTAGATCCGACACATGCATTGAATATTCGAAATTCAGATTGGCGCATTTATTCTCAAAATCCATCAGCCCCACCTCAATTCCTGACAGAAACGTCAAAAGTAACGGATGCGATGATTGTTGATGGCTGTTATATAGCAGGAGAAATCACACATTCTATTTTGTCACATCATGTTAAAGTAGGAAAAGGATCGATTGTAGAAAATAGTATTGTTATGTCGGGTGTCACAATTGGAGAGAATGTTGTCATTAAATATGCCATTGTTGGAGATAACGCTCAAATACATGATGGAGCTTATCTTGTTGGAAAAGAAAAAGAAATTATGGTTATCGGGTATAACGAAGAGATAGGAGGACTAAAAGATGAAGAAGCATAAAATTAGTGCCATTTTAAATTTAAACGAGGATGATTTAAAACTGTTTCCTCTAACAGAAAAACGTTCAGTTGCATCCTTACCTTTCGGCTGTCGTTACCGCCTGATAGACTTTCCTTTTACTAGTCTTCACAATGCTGCAATTGATTCTGCTGCATTTTTCATAGCAGGGAGTGGACGCTCGTTACATGATCATATCCGTAGTGGAGCTTCTTGGGGTTTGGATTCATCCATTGGTGGGGGCTTGTTTCCTCATACACAAATGACGATAAGAGAAGCTGTAGAGAGGGAAAAAGGGGGTGCAATCAATAGTTTTTACCATGATCAAATTCATTATGTGATGCGTTCAAAATCAGAGTATGTTGTGATGATGGGCAGTAAAATGCTATGTAATATTGATATTCAGGCACTCTTACGCTACCATCAAGAAAAAGAAGCGGATATCACGGTTATGTACAAAAATATGAACTTACCTTCATACATTGGAAGTGATGATGAAACCTATCTCTTATTTGAAAATCAGACGACCGATAGAATAACGGATGTGGTTTCTTTCGATAAGTTAGAATCAAATGTACAAAAAGTAGCTGTAAATATGGATGTTGTGATTATGGATGCTGAGAAGTTTATTGAATTAGCGATACAAGCTCGTAAAAGTAAACTGAATAGTGAGACCATGCTCCTTTTCAAAGACCACTTAAAGGATGTTAAAGTATTTGGATATGAGTATACCGGTTATTTGAAAAATATTAATAGCATCCAAAGTTACTTTGAGGCCAATATGGACATGTTGAATGAGACAAATTACAACGCGTTATTAAACAGAGGAGATTCGATCATTACAAAAGTTAAAAACGGGGCTCCCACATTTTATTCTAAAGATGCGCAAGTTAAAAACTCACAATTTGCTAGTGATTGCTTAATCGAGGGAGAAGTTGAGAATTCATTGATTTTCCGTAAAGTGACAATCGCTAAAGGTGCTAAAATAAATCATTCAATCGTTATGCAAGGAAGTCGAATCGGTAAAGGCTCTTCTCTAGAATACGTTATTCTAGATAAAGGCGTGAAAATAGGTGAAAATGTGCATTTAAAAGGGACGGCAGATAATATTAAAGTGATCAAGAAAAATACGGTCGTTGAACCTGAGAAAGGAGTTAAAGCGTAAATGACAATGAAAGTACTTTTTGCAGCAGCAGAGTGCGCTCCTTTTTTTAAAACAGGGGGATTAGGAGACGTTGCTGGCGCTTTACCAAAAGAGCTCACCCAGCAAGGTGTTGATGTTCAAGTTGTTTTACCTTTCCATACTACAATGCCTCAAAAATTCAAAGATAAGCTAGAGGATGTATTGCAATTTGAAGTAAAAGTGGGTTGGCGAAATCAATTTTGTGGGTTAAAGCGCTTGGTTAAAGATAACGTAACCTATTACTTTATTGATAATCGTTATTATTTTGATCGTCCTAATCTATATGGATACGATGATGATGGAGAGCGGTTTGCTTTCTTTTCTCAAGCCGTCTGCGAAATGATGGAAAAAATTAATTTTATACCAGATGTCCTTCATTTAAATGACTGGCATACAGCCATCATTCCGGTGTTGTTAAAAGATAAATACCATTGGATAAAAGACTACCAAAAAATTAAAACCGTATTGACTATTCACAACCTTCAATTTCAAGGTATATACAGTCAAGCAGTTTTATCCGATTGGTACGGCATTGGTTATAATGCTTATCACGAACAAGGTTTGAAGTATTATGAGGATTTGAATGTACTAAAAGGTGGAATCTTCTTTGCAGACCAAGTAACAACTGTTAGCCCAACATATGCTGAGGAAATTCAAACACCGTATTTTGGTGAGAATTTAGATGGAGTCTTACGTCAAAACAAGTATAAGTTGAGTGGAATCTTAAATGGCATCGACTATGATGAATTCAATCCTGAAACAGACAAAAAAATTCAACATCATTTTACTGTTAAAGATTTAAGTGGAAAATCAAAAGACAAAGCTCTTTTACAAGAAAAAGTTGGGTTGCCGGTTGATCCGGATGTGCCACTTATATCAATGGTTAGTCGTTTAACGGCTCAAAAAGGCTGTCATTTATTGCGTGAACAAATGGATGAATTGATGAAACGTGATGTGCAGTTGTTGATTTTAGGAACTGGTGAAAAAGAGTATGAGGACAGTTTCCGTTATTTTAATTGGCGGTATCCAGAAAAATTCAAAGCAATCATTGATTTTGACGTAACACTAGCACAACAAATATATGCTGGCAGTGACTTGTTTATTATGCCATCAGCCTTTGAGCCTTGTGGCTTATCACAGTTGTATTCTCTTAGATATGGGACATTACCGATTGTTCACGAAACAGGCGGTCTAAAAGATACAGTCATACCTTATAATGCCGTTATTGGAGAAGGAACGGGGTTTAGTTTTTATGATTACCGTAGCCATGTGATGCTAGAAACCATTGACCAATCTATCGCCGTTTATTACGATGAACCTAAACGGTGGAGGGCATTAATCAAACAAGCGATGAGTCAAGATTACAGTTGGAAAAAATCAACGAAAATTTACATTAAACATTATCAATCATTAATAGAAAAATAAGGCTAAAAAATATAGGAGCTTATGAATTATATTGAATGACAGAGTATAAAAAGTTCTGATTTAATGAGTAGTTGTAAGAGAACTTGTGACTTTACTCTAAATCAGGATTTTTTTATTCTAAAAAGAATAAACGAACCCGTTGACTGTTCAATGGAGATGGAGGATAGGAATGGACTTAACAATAAATCAGTTTAAACAAGAATTTAGTCAGACATTTGAAAATATGTATGCATTTGATCTTGCAAATTCATCTCCAATACAACAATACACAGCTTTAGGAAATTATTTAAGATTTTCTTATTCAGACGATTGGAATAAAACTAAGCAAAAATACTTGGGTGAACAAGTCAAACAAGTCTATTATTTTTCAATAGAATTTTTACCAGGCCGTATGTTGAAAAGCAATTTACTAAACTTAGGTATTTTAGATACTGTACGAGACGGATTAAATGATATGGGTTTAAATTTTGAAGAAATAGTAAAATCAGAAACTGATCCAGCTCTTGGAAACGGTGGTTTGGGGCGTTTAGCATCTTGTTTTATGGACTCAATTGCCTCGTTAGGCCTTCCAGGAAACGGAAATGGTATTCGTTATCGCTATGGATTATTTCAACAAAAATTTGTTGACGGTTACCAAGTTGAATTACCAGATAACTGGTTAAGAAATGGAAATGTCTGGGAAGTACGTAAAGAAAATAAAGCAGTAATTGTTCGTTTTGGTGGCCAAGTTGGCTTAGTTGAAGGAGCCAATGGAAATCTAAAAGCAACTTATTTTAATACTCAAAATATTTTAGCAGTTCCTTACGACACGGGAATGGTCGGTTACCAAAACGATGTCGTAAACAATTTACGACTTTGGTCGGCTGAAATTCCGCCTGAAGAAGAAATCCACTACCATACAATAGCTGACAGAGAACAAGTGAGTCAGATTACGGAAGTATTATACCCAGATGATTCAAATCATGAAGGTCAAATTCTTCGATTACGACAAGAGTACTTTTTTACATCAGCTGGAATTCAAAGTATTGTTTCGTATTATAAACAAACAGGTCTTTCATGGCAACACTTTCCAAATAAAATAGCGATTCATATTAATGATACCCATCCATCATTGGCTATCCCAGAATTGATGAGAGTTCTTCTGGATGACGAAGACTTAAGTTGGGGACAAGCTTGGGAAATCACTAAAAAAACAATGAGTTATACCAATCATACCGTTTTACAAGAAGCTATGGAGAAATGGTCTATTGAGATGGTTAGAAAGTTATTGCCGCGTATTTATCAGATCATTGAAGAAATCAATCACAGACACATCGAAAAGAAATTGCCTTTGTATGGATCAGATTTGACGTACCGAACAGCGATCATCGCAGACGGCTACGTTAAAATGGCGCACTTAGCCATTATTGGAAGTCATAGTGTAAATGGTGTAGCAAAACTGCACACCGAAATTTTAATGCATGATGTACTAAATGATTTTTATCAAATGTATCCGGCCAAGTTTAACAATAAAACAAATGGCATCACGCAAAGACGCTGGTTGCATCTAGCTAATGAAGAATTAACAAAACTAATTGATGATAAAATTGGAATAGATTGGAAAACGAATCCAGCAGAATTGAAACTCTTTAAAGCATTTATGACAAACCAAGAAACGTTGGACAAACTAGGAGCAATTAAATTAAAGAATAAAGAGAAGTTTGCAGCTTACGTGAAAAAAGAAATGGACATTGAATTAAATCCCAACGCATTGTTTGATGTGCAAATTAAACGATTGCACGCTTATAAAAGACAACTGTTGAATGTACTGCACATTATCAATCGGTATTTGCAGATCAAAGAAGATCCAATGGTAGCTATCCAACCGCGAGTTTTTATTTTTGGAGCAAAAGCAGCACCTAGTTATTCATATGCAAAACAAATAATAAAATTAATTAATGCCCTTGCTAACTTAGTGAATAACGATAAAACGATTGGCGATAAATTAAAAGTTGTATTTGTTGAAAACTATGGCGTTTCATTGGCTGAACTTATTATTCCGGCTGCTGAAGTCAGTGAACAGATTTCGTTAGCAGGTAAAGAAGCATCTGGTACAAGCAATATGAAATTGATGTTGAATGGGGCATTAACGATTGCAACCCTAGATGGAGCCAATGTAGAAATTCGAGATTTTGTGGGAAAAGACAATTTATTCTTGTTTGGCTTGAATGATCAAGAAGTTCAAGCTTTTAATGAAAATGGATCGTATCACCCAAGAGAAATATACGAGACCAATCCACGATTAAAGCAAGTGTTAAATACGCTTATTGATGGAACCATTCCGGATATTGAAACGGAAGGACGCGCTATTTTTGACTCTCTCGTTTATCATAATGATGAATATTTTTTATTGAAAGACTTTGATAGTTATATCCAAGCACAAGAAGAAATTGATCAGTTGTACCAAAATAAAAATAAATGGAACCAAAAATCACTAATGAATATTGCCAGTTCAGGACCGTTTTCAGCAGACTTTACGATTCAGCGGTATGCTGAAGAAATTTGGAAAATAGATTCTCCGTTGACGGATGCGCATCAAAAATCATTTTTGACAGAACCCATTTAATTAGTGTATAAGAAAGGGTTAAAACGTGGAAAAAATATCCTATCACTCTTGGCAAAGTAAATATAAATCGCCATTTGGAGCGGTTAAAGTAGACAGCGAAATAACGTTTCATCTAGATTGTCAACTAGCTGATGTAAAATCTGTTTATTTGATGATTCATAAAGATTTTGGCGAGAGCTTTCAAATCGAAATGATAGCCATTAACCAAACACGGTACAAGGCTGTCTTTAAAGGATCAAATGATAGTGGGCTATATTTTTATCATTTTAAAATTGATTATCAAGAAAACCATCACGTAAGAACTATTTACTATGGAAATAACCAATACAACCTTGGTGGAGCGGGTACGATCTATTACGAAAAAGAAGACATAAAAAAATACCAATTAACAAGTTATCTTTTTGATGACCCAGCTCCAGAATGGTATAAAAAAGGTGTGGCCTATCAAATATTTGTGGATCGTTTTTATAATGGAAATGAGAATGGAGAAATAACAGAACGAAAGAAAAATTCATTTATCTATGCTTCTCCAGAAGACTTGCCAATGTATATAAAAGATGAAGCAGGTAAAATTATCCGCTGGGAATTTTTTGGTGGAAACTTAACAGGTATTATTAAAAAATTACCGTATCTCGCTAAATTAGGGGTCACTATTTTATACCTTAATCCCATCTTTGAAGCACGTAGCAACCATAAATATGATACAGGCGATTTTATGAAAATAGACCCAATGTTTGGAGATGAAGCAGTATTTAAAGAATTGATTGTGCAGTCTGAGTTAGTAGGGATGAAAGTTATTTTGGATGGTGTGTTTAATCATGTCGGTTCAGATAGTCGTTATTTTAACCAATACGACTCTTACAATAGTGTTGGCGCTTATCAATCTCTCGACAGTCCCTATAAGGATTGGTTTACATTTGATCACTTTCCAGATGGCTTCAATTCATGGTGGGGTATTAAAGACTTGCCAACGCTAAATAAGGCAAATCAAAAAGTACAAGAATTTATTTATGGGAATGAAAATAGTGTGATCCAACATTGGTCAAAGATGGGGATTGGTGGCTGGAGAATTGATGTAGCTGATGAACTAAATGACGATTTCTTGTTGGGAATCAGAAATAGGTTAGATCAAACAGCAGATGACTTAGTATTAATTGGCGAAGTGTGGGAAGATGCTACCAATAAAATTGCCTACAAAAAACGTCGGCATTATCTTGAAGGTGGAATATTGCATGGAGTAATGAATTATCCTTTCAGAGATATCATTATCGGATTGTTGGATAATCAACTGACGACCCAAGAAGCCGTTTTAATGTGCATGAACTTAAAAGAAAATTATCCACCAGAAGCCTTTAAGAATAATTTAAATAATATTGGAAGCCATGATACAACCAGAATATTTACAGCTCTTCAATCGAACAGCGAAAAAGTGAAACAAGCATGGTTGTTGCTGTTTGTTCTTCCTGGCGTCCCTTGTATCTATTATGGTGATGAAGTTGGCTTAGAAGGGGATATGGATCCTGATAATAGACGGAATTATCCCTGGGGTAATGAAAATAAAGAGATTCAGTCATTTGTTACTCAGTTAATTAAACTAAGAAAAAATCAAAAAGCTATCTTAGAAGGAGAATTCTATACTTTTTCAACAGAATACATTTTTATAGTACTACGGCATTTCTCAGATGAAGAGTATGTTCTTGTTTTGCTTAATTGTTCAGATAAAGAAAGAGCATTTAAGCCAAGTGAAATAGTGTCTAGCAGTTCTTTTGAACAGGTTAACTTTTTTGCGAAGCAGGCTATTAAGCACCAGCAAATTCCAGCACAAGGTATAAAAATTATTACAAGTAGAGAAGAATGAAAAAGTCTTGATAGAAAATAAGGTTGGGAAGCTTAACTAGCTTTCCAACCTTATTTTAGTAGTTAAATTTGAAGCAGTTATAGTTTTTTTTGCAAAAATAGTTGAATCGTAACTGAATAAATAGGATTTTAGAGAATGAAAGCATAAAATGTATTCTCGACTTCTCTTTTTTATTTGCTGTGACATTGAATTGACATGACGGTTACCTTATCGCTAACTTAGTCCGCTAAAAGAGCAAATTGTGAAGCGCTCTGTTTCTTATCTAAAAATAGGTTACAGAGCGGTTCTTCTTTAACAGAATAGCCGATGATTCTGCGGTAGAACGAGCAACCAGATGGAAATAAGTTGCTCAAGCAAGAAAATAGTATCAAGAAGTACAATAAAGCCATTCCTATTTTATCTGTAACGTGTGAACAAAAATCAAATGAAAAATAGTTTAGCAATAGCCATGTAACAGCTTTCATATAAAGTTATAAATTATCCAGGTTAAAGACTATTCTTTAAAAGAATTAAAAAAATGAGATAAAACTATTGCATTATGTGTTTTTTATGTGTATATTATTAGAAAGTTCTCATTTAAATAGAATCTAATTCTAATTTAATTGAACCAAAACAAATAAAGGGGATTAGGTATATGAAAAAGAAATGGTGGTATGCAGGTGCAGTTTTATTAACGGCTAGCTTATTAACAGCTTGCGGAAATGATGAGGACAAAGGTGCAGCAGAAAGCTCAAAAAGCTCAAAAGATTCAAATTTAGCAGATGAACAAATATTAAATTTAGTTGAAATTGCTGAATTACCTACAGGAGATACCGCTCTTGCGACGGATACCGTCAGTTTTACTGTATTTAACCAAATAAATGAAGGTCTTTATCGTTTAGATGAAGACAGTCAACCGATTCCAGCCCTTGCTTCCCAAGAAGTTCAAGTTAGTGATGATGGACTGGAATATAACTTTAAATTACAAGAAGATGCAAAATGGTCTAATGGAGATCCTGTAACAGCTCAAGATTTTGTTTATGCATGGCAACGAGTAGTTGACCCTGATACTGCAGCACCGTATTCTTATTTATTTGATGGAATTAAAAATGCAGCAGCAATCATGGAGGGAGAAGCTGATAAAGACACATTAGGAGTAGAAGCAGTAGGGGATAATGAATTTAAAGTAACAATGGAAAAACCTGTTCCATACTTTATTTCACTGATGGCATTCCCGACGTTCTTTCCACAAAATCAAGAGTTTGTAGAACAACAAGATTCTAAATACGGGACTTCTGCAGAGACGATGATTTTTAACGGACCCTTTACATTTAGTGAATGGGATGGAACAAACTTAAATTGGTCATACGAAAAAAATGATGATTATTGGGATGCTGAGAATGTTATTTTAGATAAAATTAATGTTCAAGTTATCAAAGAAACATCGACAGCCTTAAACTTGTATGATTCTGGACAACTCGATCGTGTGAATTTAACAGGTGAATTTGCAAAACAATTCCAAGCAAACGATGATTATGTCATCGAAACAGAAGCTAGATCATCTTATCTTCAGTTTAACCAAGAAAAGAATGGTGAAAAGACTCCTTTAGCAAATGAAAGTTTACGTAAAGCTATTGCTACATCTTACAATCAAGAACTACTAGCTGATGAAATTTTAGCAAATGGTTCTCAAGTATTAGGAGGATTGGTTCCAGCTGAATTAGCTGCAAATCTAAATTCACAAAACGATTTCCGTGAAGAATCTGGTGACTACTTGTCTTACGATAAAGAAGCTGCTTTAGAAAATTGGGAAAAAGCAAAAACTGAATTAGGTGTTGATAGTGTAGAATTAGAACTACTTGGAGACGATGATGAATCAAATAAAAAAATTTCAGCTTACATGAAAGATCAAATTGAAACGACTCTACCAGGTCTTAAAATTACAGTTAAAAACGTTCCATTTAAAGTTCGTTTAGAATTACAGACGAAGCAAAATTATGACTTCGCTTTAGGTGGATGGGGTGCAGACTTTGCAGATCCAGTAAACTTTATTGATTTATTAACAACAGAAAGTCCTTATAACAGATCTAGTTATAGCAATGCAGAATTTGATAAGTTAGTTGAAATGTCTAAAGGTGAAAATGCTACAGACGTAGACGCACGTTGGACGAACTTATTAGATGCAGAAAAAATTCTATTAGATGAAGCAGGAGTTGCACCTCTCTTCCAAAGAGCAGCAGCAACACTTCAAAAACCACATGTTAAAGGCATCTACAATCACCAAGTAGGAGCGAAATACACATACAAAAATGCTTATATCGAAGCACACGAATAAATAAAATAAGAACCGAAGCCACAATCATTACAACTGTGGCTAGGTTCTTATTTTTTTTAAAGATTAAACGATTACTATTTATAAATACACTTAGTATAATAGCTCAGTTTCTCGAATGAGTTGATAATTTTTTTCATCTGCTTCATCAAAGAGATTTAGTGTAGTTGATGAAAGCTTAGTGACGACTAATTCATAGCCAAAATGATCTTTAAAAATTAATTTATCGTTTTTAATAGAGACTAATTGACCGTTTATCAGCTGTTTGTTTAGATAAACTTGTCGATCTTCTTCTATTTGAATAGACATTTCAACAGGTATATCTGGCTCTGAGATATGCCAATTGCCAATAAAAAAGGTTAAGGGATCTATTTTTGAATGAGATTTCCGAGTATTTTTAATGATACAAAACAGTTTGCTTACAACAGTAAAACTAATGAATGTATTGATAATAAATTTTCGTTGCATATTTCTATCTCCTTTTTGAAATAAGCGACTTTCCAAAGTACTGTGTGGGTGTATTTATCTACCAGGAAGTCGATTAGCGCTGCTTCTATTATAGCGCTATTTTAACTAGATACATAGAGACTAAAGTTGCAATTTGATGACTATAAGCAAAAAAATAGGAATAAAGTGGGATTTATTTTTTTGAAAAACTTGCTTCTTTTTCAAAAAAAAGAGAAAATAGAAAAATAATTTAAGAAAAGAAAGAAGTGTGTTTGATGAATGTTATAAAATTCGGAGGAAGTTCTCTAGCTTCAGGAGAACAATTGAAAAAGGTACTTCAAATTATTAAAGATGATCCAAATCGTAAAATAGTAGTTGTTTCAGCCCCGGGCAAACGTTCATCTGAAGATGAAAAGGTAACGGACTTATTAATAAATTTAGGAACAGCAGCATTAGAAGGACAAGACTTACAAAGGGATATGGAAAAAGTTTTATCTCGCTATCGTACGATTGCTGAAGAACTAAATTTAGATTTAGCGATAATAGATGAAATTAAAGCTAATTTATTGATGTTTACAGCAGGTAATAAAAAAACTCCAGATTATTATTTAGATGCATTTAAGGCAAGTGGAGAAGACAATAATGCAAAGCTTATAGCTGCTTATTTTAATAAAGAGGGTGTGCCAGCTCGTTACATTAATCCAAAAGAAGCAGGATTATTTGTAACGAACGAGCCAGGTAATGCTCAGATTTTAACTGAATCTTACTCTAATTTGTACCCGTTACGAGAAACAGAAGAAGTCATTATCTTCCCAGGTTTTTTTGGCTATACCAAAACGGGAAAGATATGTACTTTCTCTCGTGGAGGATCAGATATTACAGGGGCTATTTTGGCAAATGGTGTGCAAGCTTCTGTATATGAAAATTTTACGGATGTAGATGCGATTTATGTTGCTAATCCAACAGTTGTAATGAACCCTTGTGGGATTAAAGAACTCACTTATCGAGAAATGCGGGAATTATCTTATGCTGGATTTTCAGTATTGCATGATGAAGCACTTTACCCAGCGTTTAAACAAGGAATTCCAGTTCAAATAAAAAATACGAACAATCCAAAAGCACCTGGAACAAGCATCTTGAAAAAGCGGCAATTAGCAGATCAAGATGTTGTTGGAATTGCAAGTTCCACAGGATTTTGCAGCATTTATATCGAAAAATACTTAATGAATCGTGAAATAGGATTCGGTCGTCGTGTACTAGAAATTTTAGAAGATCAAAAACTGAGTTACGAACATATGCCATCAGGAATTGATGATTTGACAATTATTTTGAGAGACAATCAACTGTCTAAAGAAGGAGAAAAAGTGTTATTAAATAGATTGAAAAATGAACTTTGTGCTGACAGTGTCGTAGTTGAACGGGACTTAGCTTTGATAATGATTGTAGGTGAAGGGATGCGCCGAAAAATTGGGACTATGTCTAAAGCGGCGACAGCATTTGCCGAAAATCATATCAATATTGAGATGATTAACCAAGGTGCATCTGAAGTTAGTGTGATGTTTGGCGTCTCTGCAGCTCAAGAACAACTAGCCGTTAAAGCTCTTTACCATGCGTTTTTTGAGTGAGTTTATCTTTTTAAATAGGTAGTTGCAGATGCAAGCAAGAGGTGGATACAACAAACCTTTGAAAACAACGCACTCCCAGAACTAATGGATTATTTACTCATTAGTTGTGAGAGTGTATTTTTCTTTATTTCTATTTAACTTTAAAGAAATGGGTTGATTTAAAAAAGCGATTATTTCGCTGACTTCGTTATTTTTCTTTTGTATCAAGTGAAGCAGAAGATGATTTTAATAATCTCAACCCATTTAAAATAACTAAGATAGTGCTTCCTTCATGACCAACAACGCCTAAAGGCAAAGTGATGACTTGAAATAGATTGCTGACGATTAAAATGAGAATGACGCTAATAGCAAAAATGATATTTTGAATGGTTATTTTTTTAAGACGATTTGACAACTGATAACTATAAGCTAACTGAGCCAAATCATTCTTCATTAGGACCACATCGGCCACGTCCATAGCAATATCTGTCCCGGCCCCCATTGCGATACCAATAGACGCATTTGCTAGAGCAGGTGCATCATTAATACCATCACCGACCATTGCAATTGAACCATATTCTATTTCTAGACTTTTGATTATTTCAGCTTTTTCATCTGGGAGGCAATTTGCCTTGACGTCATCAACACCAACAATGTTCCCAACCGTTACTGCCGTAGCAGCATTATCGCCAGTTAGCATGACGGTATGAACACCTTGGGATTTAAAATAATCAACCATTTTTTTAGCTTCATCTTTAGGCGCATCTAGTAAGCCAAAATAAGCTACGACTTGGTCATCTTTGCTCACATAAATAACTGTTTTTCCTTCTTTTTGAAGAATTTCAGCGTTGTTGATAAAATCAGATTCGTTTTCTGCAACAGCATAGTCTTCTTTACCAATCTTCCATACACTGTCATAAGCACTGCCAGATAACCCGTGGCCCGTCAAATCTTTCATATTATCGACGACAAAATTATGATGACTAGTCTCACTAAAAGCAGTGACGATAGCACGAGCAATTGGGTGTGTAGAGGTTTTTTCCATAGCAACACAGACATTGATAATCGCTTGTTCATCTTCTCCCGATTTAAAATAAGATTCTGTTACTACTGGTTTTCCTTCTGTCAAGGTTCCTGTTTTATCAAAAATAATGGCACGAATTTGTCCAAAATTTTCGAGATAAGAACCACCTTTAAATAAAATACCTTTACGTGCGCTGTTTGAAATAGCGGATAGTGTAGCTGGAGCAGCAGATGCAACTAGCGCACAAGGAGAGGCAACTGTAAGCAACACCATTCCACGATAAAATGACTCATTCCAACCCCAATTCAACATAAAATAAAAAACAGCAATCATTAAAGGAACAAAAACTAAAACAGTTAGAACATATTTATTTTCAATCGCTTCAATCATTGTTGCTGTTTTAGATGGTGTACTGTGTGCTTCATCAACCATCCGTAAAATTTTAGCGAATAAAGTGTCTGAGCTATCTTTAGATACTTGGATAGTAATAGCTTCCTCTAAATTTATTGTTCCCCCGATGACTTCTTCACCAGCTATTTTTTCAGATGGGATAGATTCTCCTGAAATTGCGGATTCATCAATTAATCCATTTGCACTTAATAAAACACTATCGATAGGAATACTAGTTCCTTTGGCAACCATTAATTTATCCCCGATAGACAAAGAGGCAGTAGGGACTTCTTTAATTGATCCATCTGATTGAATCAACATAGCACGTTCAGGGGTTAAGTTCATCAACTCTGTGATAGCTTTAGTACTTTTATTTGTAGCATAGACTTCAAGTGATCCACTAAGAGAAAAAATAAAAATTAATAAAGCACCTTCCATCCAATAACCAATAGCTGAGGCTCCTAGAGCAGCTAAAACCATTAATATATCAACGTTTAATTTTTTGTTTTGAATGGTATCTTGTAGGCCTTCTTTTGCTTGATGAAAACCACCAATAATAAAAGAAGAGATATAAATTAATGCTGCTATAGTATGGTAGTCAGCGAATGTGAAAAAAAGTCCAATAGTTATTAACAATCCGCTGATCACGGTTGCGACCATAGGCTTATTATCTTTAAATAGTGTGTTCATCTTATTTGCTCCTTTTTCGTTGTAGCTATGTTTAAATACATCATAGCACAAATCACTCCTAGATTGTAATGATTATAAACAGTTGAGAATGATTATCGTTATCAGTACAAATAATTAAGTGTTTTTGTTTATTTAGTTAGATTAAGTTAGATTTAAAAAAAGCTGAATTTCAAAAAAATAAACAAGCCCTTTTTAGAGTTAATTATTCAGCTAAAGATTTAGCGGTAAATAGAGTAGCCACAAATTACTTAGTTAAATTTAAATACGATGCTTTATTGAAATTTTATTTCATATAAATCTAAAAAAGAGGGTTGTAACTTTTTGTATTCTTTAGATTTAAATGAAATAAAAAAATAAAAAAATAAATAATCAAAGGAATGAAGCTTAAAATATAGTGTTATGCGTAAATGTGAAACCAGTTTTTTGTTTTAAATGAAAAAATAAATTGAAATTTTATTTTAAAGTGTTATGATGAACTTGTAAATAAAACGATTACATCGAGGTGGGGTTTTGTGCTAGGAACTTCAATTTTTCTTGGAGAGAATCTTAATGGAACGGTTAAAGAAAGTTTGCTTTCAATGAAAAAGCATGGGTTTACAGGTATTTTTTCATCTTTGCATATTCCAGAAGATGAAAGCGCACACTACTTTAAACGAATGAAAATCTTAGGAGAGTGGGCAACTGAATTAGAAATGGAAGTCATGATGGATATTTCTGGCTCTGCATTACCAAAAGTCGGTTTATCTTTTGATAAACCACAAGAAATCCTGGCAATAGGCATATCAGGACTTAGAATAGATTATGGTATCAGTAACGAAATAATTATTAACTTATCACACGTTATGAAAGTTTCTTTGAACGCTAGCACTCTTACAGAAAAAGATCTAACTGAATTAAAAGCAGGAGGGGCAAATTTTAACCATTTAGAAGCTTGGCATAATTATTATCCCAGACCGGAGACAGCTTTAGATAAAGAGAACTTTACAAAAAAAATCAATGGTTAAAGCAGGTTGGTTTTCGTGTTGTAGCTTTTGTTCCTGGCGATGACCTATTAAGAGGTCCTCTTTTTGAAGGACTGCCTTCTCTTGAAAAACATCGTTATAGTCATCCATTGGCTGCGGCTATTGAATTGTTGACTGATTGTTTAGTGGATGATATTTATATTGGTGATCCAGGTTTAAAAAAGAAAACACAAAAGCAGTTCGAATCCTATTTTGAAAAAGATAAGATGCTTTTATTCGCTGAACCAGAACAACAATCCGTTTATGCCCCTTCAGTAGCTGGCTTGCACCAGAATAGATGGGATGCAGCAAGAGACGTCATCCGTAGCGCCAACGCAAGATTTAAAAAGATTGATGAAATTATTCCAGAATCCCCCTTAAGTCGAAATAAAGGGAGTATCACGATTGACAACCAATACTATGGTCGTTACATGGGCGAAATTCAGATTTGCTTATCTGATTTGCCAACAGATAAAAAAGTGAATGTTGTCGCTCAAATAGTTCCAGAAGACCTTTCATTATTGAAATGGTGCAAAGGCGGACAGTCGTTTGAAATCACATTAACTAAACAGTAAAAGAGGAGTTTATCAAATGAATTTAGAAAAATTAGCTACAGAAACAAGAAATAAACAAACCATGCACTTAGATGAATTATCCGTATTAGAAATGATGCAACTTATGAATAAAGAAGATCAAACAGTGGCAGAAAAAGTCGCAGATGAAATCCCACAGATTACTAAAGTTGTAGAAGCAATTATAAAATCATTTAATCAAGAAGGACGTTTAATTTATATGGGTGCCGGTACAAGCGGTCGTTTGGGAGTATTAGATGCAGCTGAATGTGTGCCTACATTTAGTGTAGATCCCAGTATGGTGCAAGGATTAATTGCCGGTGGGATGAAAGCGATGACAGTTGCAGTAGAGGGAGCTGAGGATTCAAAAGAACTTGGTGAAGAAGATTTGAAAAAAATTGACTTATCTGAAAAAGATACCGTTATTGGGATTGCAGCGAGTGGTCGTACTCCTTATGTAATCGGCGGTTTAGAATACGCTAAAGAAATTGGAGCGATGACAGCTACTATATCATGTAATAAAGATGCTGAAATCAGCCAGTACGCACAACTTCCAATTGAGGTAGAAGTAGGTCCAGAAGTATTAACAGGATCAACAAGATTAAAATCAGGTACAGCTCAAAAATTAGTTTTAAATATGTTGTCTACAGGCGCAATGATTGGTGTCGGGAAAGTGTATCAAAACTTAATGGTTGATGTAAAGCCATCCAATAAAAAGTTAGAAGAACGTTCGAAACGAATTATTATGGAAGCAACAGCGTGTTCTTATGAAGAAGCAAGCAAAGCTTTCAAAAAAGCAGATCAGCAGGTGAAATTAGCTATCGTAATGATATTGACTGGTTTATCTAAAGAAGCGTCAGAAAAAAAATTAACAAAAGCAAAAGGATTTATCCGTAAAACAATTTAATGTAATGAAAGATAAAACTTAGGAGGGTTTAAAAATGGCTGAAAACAAAGAACAACGCTTAGCTAGAGAAATATACGCACAAGTAGGCGGGATGGGAAATGTAAATAAAGTTATTCATTGTATGACACGAGTTCGGATGGATATTAAAGATACTACGTTAGTTGATATGGTAGGTTTAAAGAAAATTGATGGAGTTTTGGGTATCGTTGAAGAAGAAACGCTTCAAGTAGTTTTAGGTCCCGGTATCGTAAACAAAGTAGCCAAAGAAATGGTGAAAATGGGAGGTGTAGGACTAGGAGAAATAATACCAGTTCAAGCTTCAACACAAAGCAACTCATCAAATGGTTCAGTAAACGGACGAGAAGAAGCTGAACGCAAGACAGCCATCACAAAAGCAGAACAAAAGAAAAAAATAACACGCCATTTAAACGTGCATTAAAATCAATTGCTAATATTTTCGTTCCATTAATTCCTGCATTTGTAGGAGCCGGTATTATTGGCGGAATCTCTTCAGTCTTACAAAACTTGTTAACCGCAGGGGAAATTTCTGCAGATTATTGGGTTACGATTGTTCTTGTATTAAATATCATTAAAAATGGATTATTTGCTTTCTTAAATATTTATGTTGGGATAAACGCAGCAAAAGTCTTTGGTGCTACTGAAGGGTTAGGTGGAGTTGTTGCAGGAATTGTTTACTTAACTGGAATGACACCTGAAATGCCTTTGCCAAACATATTCACCGGTGGAGATTTAATAGCTGGACAAGGTGGTATTATAGGTGTTGTTTTTGCAGTATACCTATTATCTCTAGTAGAGAAAGCATTGCGTAAAGTAATTCCTGACTCATTAGACGTCATTATAACCCCAACGGTATCACTGTTGGTTATTGGATTAAGTACAATTTTCTTTATTATGCCTCTAGCTGGTGTTATTTCAGCAAGTTTAGTTGGAACGATTACTTGGGTTTTGAACGTTGGAGGAGCATTTTCCGGTTTTGTTCTCGGTTTGACATTCTTGCCAATGGTCATGTTTGGCTTGCATCAAGTCTTGACACCCATTCATATTGAAATGATTGCTTCACAAGGTATGACACTACTGTTACCAATTTTAGCTATGGCAGGTGGCGGACAAGTCGGTGCAGCTTTAGCTCTTTGGGCAAAATGTCGTAAAAACAAACAATTAACAAATATGATTAAAGGTTCTTTACCAGTTGGAATATTAGGAATTGGAGAACCGCTAATTTACGCAGTTACATTGCCACTAGGACGTCCATTTATTACGGCTTGTATTGGTGGCGGTATTGGGGGAGCAGTTATCGGTGGTATTGGTGGCATCGGGGCTACTGCAATCGGACCTTCAGGAGTTGCATTGATTCCATTAATTTTTGGTAATTTATGGTGGGGTTATGTGTTAGGCTTATTAGCAGCTTACATCGGAGGATTTGTTGTTACTTATTTATTCGGTGTACCAAAAGAAGCTATGGAACCAACTGAACTACCATCAATTGAGAAATAATAAGATTGACCTAATTGAAATAGATGCTGTAGAATAAATAAGTTGAATGAATGAACAAAAGTCCTCTGAAGTTATTCATTTAGAGGACTTTTGTTCTTCTTAGGAAAGGAGTTTGTCTATGCAAAGCAATCTATTATTTTTAATTCAAGAACAACTGAATGATTTGCCCGAATCGGAAAAAAAAATAGCAAAAAAAATTCTAGAAGATCCGGCTGCGGTGATTCAAATGAATGCTACTAGTTTAGCAGCAAAAGCTGGTTCTAGTTCGGCAGCTGTTATTCGATTTTGTCATTCGATTGGCTTAGCAGGATTCACTCAATTAAAATTAAATTTATCAGCGGATTCTCAAAGTATCCAAGAAAAACTTTACAGTGAAATTCAGCAGGATGAAGATTTAGAGCAAATTAAAAAAAAATTTTTATTACAGACTCATCATGTATTTAAAGAAACAAACCAAAGTTTGTCATCTAAAGATGTATCAAAAGCATCCGATTGCTTTAATGAAAGTACGACAATTTATACCTATGGTTTGGGAGCCTCTCATTTGGTAGCAATGGATTTACAACAAAAATTCAGCCGACTTGGGAAATCAGTTATCTGTTCACAAGATCAGCATCTTCTAGCTACCTCCATGTCAGTAGCCAAAAAAAAAGCGGTGTTTTTTGCAGTATCTAATAGTGGAGAAAAACAGGAAGTGATAGCCTTAATGAAAATAGCGAAAAATCTTGGAATAAAAACTATTTCATTGACGAAAGAATCAGATAATTCGTTAAGTCAACTTGCAGATATTTCTCTGAAAACAGCCAATACACATGAAGCACCATTAAGAAGCGGAGCAACGGCTTCTTTATTGGTTCAAATGTATGCTATTGATTTATTGTTTTATGACTTTGCTACAAAAAATTATCAAAAAACGATAGAAAATTTGGAGAAATCAAAAGATGCCATTCGAAATTTAACTCAGTACCTTGAAAAAGAAAACAAGTAACAAAAAGAGAATTTGCCATAAAGTATTTAGACCCAAATTTCTTCACAAAAAAAAGCGTAAAGCAGCCAGAGACTATTTTATGCTTTTTCCATTTATTGACCTAGTATTTTATTAATTAAACAAAACAAAATAACCGATTACGATTATACCTAAGATAATGCGATACCAACCAAAAGCTTTGAAGTCATTATTTTTGATGTAGCCTAACAAGAACTTAATAGCGACTACTGAGACCATGAAAGCTACAATCATACCCGTTAGCAAAGTCGCAATCTCCATACCAGTAAAGTCAAAGCCAAATTTAACTAATTTTAAAGCGCTGGCTCCAAACATGACAGGAATAGATAAAAAGAATGAGTACTCTGCTGCAATATAACGAGAAGAGCCAAGTAAGATGGCACCTAAGATTGTTGCACCTGAGCGGGAGGTACCTGGAATCAATGAAAGAACTTGGAACATACCAATTAGAAAGGCTGTTTTATAAGTCAAATCACTAAAAGATTGAATGGATCCTTTATGATTTTTATTGCGGTTCTCAATAATGATAAATAAAATACCATAGACAATTAATGTAATAGCCACCGTAATGTAATTGTAAAGATGATCATTCAACCAATCATCAAACAGTAATCCTAAAACTGCAGCTGGCAGGACACCAACGATTACTTTGTACCAAATAGACATGGTTTCTTTTTTCTCAGCGTTTGTTTTTTTAGGAGAAAAAGGGTTTAGTTTATGGAAAAAAAGAAGAACAACGGCAAGTATTGCTCCAAGTTGAATCACAACAAAAAACATTTCTTTGAATGCGGCAGATGCGTCCAATTGAATGAATTCTTCAACTAAAATCATATGCCCGGTACTGCTGATTGGCAGCCATTCTGTAATACCTTCAACGACTCCAAGAAAAATTGCTTTTAATAATTCAATAAAAATCATGTTAAACCCCTTTTAATTTCATTTTAGTAACACGTAAAAATAAGTATACCTGATTTTAAGCAAACATCCAAATAAAAATTTAGCTGAATGACGTTTTCATTACTAATAAAAAAATAAATGGATTTAAATACGACTGTTTTAAAATAACGTTTATTGTATAAATTGAGACCGGTTTATCTTCAAAAAAAAAATGATGTATGGTATTATAGAGTAGAGTTCTAGTTTTTGCTAAACTAACTGAATGAAAAGATAACAAACAATTTAAGGGAGATGGACAGAAATGGGATTATTTGATTTTTTAAAGAAAAAAGATGAAACACCTGAAAATAATTCAATTAAACTATATGCACCAGCTAATGGGAAGTTAGTTTCAATTGATGAAGTTTCAGATCCAGTATTTTCTCAAAAAATGATGGGAGATGGCTTTGCGGTTATTCCAACTGACGGAAAAATTACTTCACCAGTAGCTGGAAAAGTATTAAGTGTCTTTCCAACACAGCATGCGGTGGGTATTTTACTTGAGAATGGAGTAGAAATTTTACTTCATATGGGTCTTGATACAGTGGAGTTGAATGGTGGACCTTTTGAAACAGCTGTTAAAGAAGGCGACGAAGTGAATGAAAATACAGTTGTTTCAACAGTTGATTTAGCAGCTCTTGAAGCAGCAGGAAAAGACAATGCTATTGTTGTTGTATTCACTAACATGGATAAAGTTGCTGACTTTAAATTAGACACAACAGGAACGATTTCTGCAAAAGCAGAAATCGGATCTATCTCAGCTAACGCATAAATAATTGTAAAAAAAGAACTTTCCTATTAAAGGAAAGTTCTTTTTTTGATGAGAACCATTTTTAAAACATGAAAAAAGTAAGTTAGAGTTCTTATTTAGTATTATCTGAAATGGACACAAACACATTCAGGAGCATATACGTCTTTTTGAAGTAGGGATAATTTTCCAGTATCTTGATTTCGTTCAAATAAGGTTAAATTATCCGAATCTTGGTGAGCTACAACGACAAACTTTCCAGTAGGATCAAGGTCAAAATCGCGAGGGATCTTTCCTTCAGAATGTACAATTTCTACTAGTTTCAATAATTGGTCTTTTGATGAAACCTTAAAAACAGCAATTGAATCGTGTCCTCGGTTTGACGCATAAACAAATTTTCCATCTTGCGAAATCCGAATAGCTGCACCGCCATTGAAGCTAATATGTTCAGTTGGAATCGTAGGAGTTGTTTGAACAGGAGTAAACACTCCTGTGTTCAGATCATAATGTAAGGTTATTATTTCACTGCTTAACTCTCCAAACAGATAAGCTGTTTTTTGGTTTGGATGAAAGACTAGATGTCGAGGGCCAGTACCAGGAGTAACATCTAAGCAATTTACTTCGGATAATTGCCCGTTATTATCGACAGAATAAGTATAAACAGCATCTGTACCAAGGTCACAGGCTATTACATAACGACCATCCGGTGAGAGATCAAAATAATGAGCATGTGGAATTTTTTGATTTTCATGGATACTAGAACCTGAATGCTTAACAGTATCTAGCAGAGTCAAATGCCCTTCTTTATCTGTTTTAAAAACAGACACTTCACCTTTATGGTAATTCGCCGTATAAACAAAAGAGCGGACTTTATCATAGCTTACATAACAAGGAGGAGCTCCTTCAGCAGAAACGATACCAGATTGAATGATTTCATTTGATTCATTTCTTTTAAAGGCAACAAGAGCACCATCGCCATTTTCTTTTGAAATAGAATACAACCTATCTTTATCGTCTGATAAAGTTAAGTATGTTGGATTGTCTGCTCTAACAAGAAATGAACTTTCTGTTAGTTTTTTCTTATCTGTATCTAATTGAATTTTATAGATACCTTTACTTTCTTTTTTAGTATAGGTGCCTAAATAAATAGTTTCGTTCATTGACAGTTCCCCCTACAAATTCGTATTCAAACCCAAATTTAGTATAGCATAGAAAAAAAAATAAAAAAATATTCAGAGTAGAAAGAAAAAATTCTTGGAAAGTTAAAAGTGCTGGGACAAAATGTCCCAGCACTTTTAACTTCATATTATTTTTTTTTTGATAATAGATCGCTAACGGCCTCATAAATTCGCTGACTTGAATCGACATCTTTGTATTCAAGTAAAGCATCAGCTTTTTGACGATTTTTACGACTCATTTTAAACTCGTTTTGACCGATTTGATTGAATAGATAAATCAAATCCTCCTCATTAGATGTGATTTCTCCAGGTAATTCATTGGAATACAGGTCATTAACCGATTGTGTGGCTTCATTATCTGGTCCTTGGACATCCGGTTGAAAAAAACAAACGGGTTTAGTTAAAAAACTAAAATCAAAAGCAAGCGGATCGTAATCTGTAATAAATACCTTGCTTTCTTTGAGTAACTGAAGAACATCTGCTTGCTCTTGTAAGATGACGTTGCAGCCTAATTCAACAAATTGATTGAAATAACGAATCATAGCATGTGGTAGAGCAAACGTGATAGTTAACTTATAGGTTGTAAGAAAGGTCTTGAAATCATCGTGTTCTATTACAGAAATGAATCGTTCAGCTGTTCGATCAATGGACTCAGTCTGGTAATGCAACCCTATTTCTTGATCGGCTGGGAAAAATAACAACTGATTATTAGGTTCAAGTTGAGCTTGGGTATCTAGTAGTCTATCGAAACGTGCTAGCCCAGACAAAATGACTTGTTGTTCTGGATAGCCAAGGGTATCAATTGCGTATCGTTTTTCATGTTTTGAACTGACTAAAAATAAGTCTGTTTTAAATAATTTGGTTGAAAAACCATAAGACTGCTTTGAAGGTTGTAAACCTAATACATTGTTTTGTAACAAAACTCGTTTTGCCCCAATGAGGTCAATCCATAAAGGATTACGAGTTGGATAGATATGATAAGGAGCTTGCGTTGTTAAAATAACTTTGGCCTTTAATAAAAATTGAATGTATTTTTTCGACTTGAATAATAAAATACGCTCACTATCAAACGAGATAGCTTTTTCATAATCTATAGAAGCTTTATCTAAAACATAAAAGACATTTATTTCAGGATGGTTTTTACGCAAATAGCAAAAAAAGAGCCAACCGTTATTACGAGCTTCTAATGGTTTTTCACCAATAATCCAACTATCTTGTTCAGAAACAAAAGGCTTGATGAGGCGAGAGAATGGTCGTATTTCTTTATAATACTCATAAACCTCTTTATCATACTTTGTTGCTGCTAAAGAAAGACCGTTGTATTGTTCAGTAAAATTCGGTGAGAAAAGATAAACAGATTTCCCGTAAGCAACATCTTGATCTTTAAATAATTTACGAGATTTCAAATCATGTGGACCGGCAACTCTCACAACAGTAGGTTCAAATAAACCATTTAAATAGACTTCAAAATAAAAATCGAAATCATCATCGCCATTATTACGAATAAATAATTCTTTAGCAAGTAAGTTCAAATCAACAGATATCGTGTAATGATAATGATAAAGATGGGTCCCATGTTCTAATTCTTCTAATTGATGATTTGAATGCAGGACGAGTTTATAATCTGATTTACGTCCAACCATAATGGTATCAATTCGATTAATAGCAATAGCAGTGGTGATTAATTTCCCATTAATCACTAAGGTATTGTTTTTTTGAGGCTCAATATGTTCGATTTGGCTTGAATGAATATAACGAATACTACGTACTGGAATATTTACTGTAAAACAAAATCCATTTGTTTTTCGACTAAAATAGGGATAGATATCATTTTCTTGGTCTTTAAATTGCGATAACCCAATAGAATCGAATTGATCGAATAAATCTAGTGAAAGTGCTTCGTCTTTTTTAATCCAATCAGAATCTTGCAAGTAATGTACGCTAAAATAAAATTCAAAATGAGCTTTTGGGTTTTCGTGAGTATGTTGACGAATAAAATCACGAATGCTTAGCGTAAAACTGTATGTAGATTCATTTTTTTTCTCAGCTAGAAAAGGATAACGTTCTCCTGTTTCTCGATGCAAAATATAAAATTCATCTAGCTTGGCCGATTGAGGTGTTGAGAGAGTTAATGTAGTTGTGATGGTATCTTCAATTTTTTGAATGGTAAAAGATGGATGCTTTACATTTTCTTGTGGTTGGTTAGTTTCTTCTTCAGTTTGAATGTCTTTGCTGGATGACATAAAATCGTACCTCCATTATCGCGTATTTTACGCTCTTTCATTTGCTTTATCATACCAGTCTGTTCATAAGTAGGCAAACGATTTTCGTTAAATGATAAGGACTTTTAAACAGAAGAGCTTAAAATCGATTTAGTCACAAAAGAACAAGTGCAAAATAAGGTTTTCTTTACCATTATAATGATGGATATGCTAAAATAAAAGAGCGGCAATAAAACGATGATTAGAGGAAGGAATGAAACAAATGTTAGTTGGAAAAGTAAAAGCTATTGGAGAACATGCTATTTCTAAGAAAGACCCTATCATTATATTATTCGGAGAACAAGCAACGGAGGATCTTCGTTCCGTTTCAATTATCCAATCCTTTAAAGAGGATCAAAGTAGAGTAGAGTTGAAACCAGGATATTCAGTTTTCTTTGATGATCAAGAATATACGATTTTAGAAGTTGGCAGCTTAGCGAATGAAAATTTAAATACCATAGGACACGTAACATTAGATTTTTCAGAAGTACCTAGTGAAGATAGATTAGCTAGTGGTGTTTACTTAAAGCCTTTTAAATTGCCAAAAATAGAAATCGGAACAATCATCCATTATGCAAAATAACTAGATTTTATTTTTTAGTCATTAAAGGGGGTGAGACGGATGAAACAAGAGGAATCAGTCACCGTAAAACATGCAACTACTTGGTTTTGGAAATGGATTTTAAACAATAAAGTTGTATCTATTTTACTTATATCATTGTTGATATTATTAAATGTATTGGCATTTTCAAAGATTTCTTACATTTTTAATCCGTTAAGAGATTTTATCAGTGTTGTAGGTTTGCCAATTTTAATGGCCGGGATAATTTATTATTTAGTAAATCCTCTTATAGAGTGGATGGAAACTAAAAAAGTCCCTCGTATGGCAGCCATTTTTCTTATCTTTATCATTATTATGGCTCTTATTGTATGGGGAGCAACGACACTGATTCCGATTATTAGAGAACAAACGATGAGTATAATAAAGAATTGGCCGACTTATTGGGATACCTTAGTATCTCAAGCTGGTAGTTTGTTGAGAAGTGACATTCTTTCTCAATTTCAACAACAAGTAAATGAAATCACTCAAACCGTTATGTCTTCTGTTTCAAAACAATCATCAAATTTGTTTAATACGACAGTTTCTGGAATAGGGAATGTAGTTGGAGCAGTCACCAACATTTTTGTGGCTTTAGTTACGATGCCGTTTATTCTGTTTTATCTCTTAAAAGATGGCGAAAATTTGCCTTATCATATTATGAAAGTTGTACCAACAAAATTGAGAATGCCTACCTATAAATTATTGGGAGAAATTAATAATAAAATTAGTCAATATGTACGTGGGCAACTCGTGGTGGCATTCTTTGTAGCGTTGATGTTCTGGCTTGGTTTTGCAATTGTTGGATTAGAATATGCGGTAACGCTAGGTGTTCTGGCAGGGTTCTTAAATTTAATCCCTTATTTGGGATCCTTTATAGCGATGGTTCCTGTTCTTATTATAGCGTTTGTTACTTCACCAGCCATGTTGATAAAAGTTCTAATCGTTTTTGGAATTGAACAAACGATTGAAGGAAGAGTTATCCAACCTCAAATTCTCGGGAGTAATTTAGATATTCATCCTATTACGATTATTATTGTTTTATTAACAGCTGGGAGATTATTTGGAATACCTGGCGTCATCTTAGGCATTCCTGGATATGCAGTTTTAAAAGTTATCATCGAGTATGTTTTTTCTTGGTATAAAAACGTTTCAGGGTTGTATGAAGGTAACTTTAATCCAGCGTATGAACCAAGCGTAGCAAATAAAAAGAAAGTAAAAAATAAGGAAAAAATGAAATAAGAAAAAGGAGTTGAGGCAGAGTGCTTCAATTCCTTTTTTTTATTTCACTTTTTCTTATTTCAATTAAAAAAATTTTTCTAAAGTAACAGCTTCTTTCATTGCATCAGCCATAATTTGAGAAGCAGATTCAGGAGCATAATCCATCTCTTCAGCAAATAGCTCATGAAAGTCAGATACTCTAATAAAGGTAAAGATTGTTTTGATGTAGATACTAGCAGGACCTTTCCTTGCATATGCTCCACCACTCAATTGGATAGGAAGAACTTTTTTATCAGTAACGAAACCAATTGGTTGACCTAATTCATCAAAAGGGCACCCTCTCCTAAAGATTTCCAAGCACTAAGCAAATGACAATCAATCTCAGGAACCGCCATCGAACGTCAAAATTTTCCTGTAAAGGGATGTGCTAGAACAACTAACAATTTAGTCATAGTTAAAATTCTACTTTCTTTAGGTTGTTTTGTTATGTAAAAAGCTCTAATTTGTAATATGTATGATTTATTTATTTTACTAATAATAAGTGTGTTTTTCAATATTATTTTTGCAGAAAAAATTCATACGAATTAAGGAGCAAAAATGCTTGATTTTATATTTTCCATCCCCTATAATGACAAAGTGTCACTATGACAACTTGTCACTTTTAGAGCTGGAAGGAATGAAAAAGATGCCGACTAAAACATTTTTTAACTTGTCAAAAGAAAAACAAAGTAGATTAATTGCAGCAGCAGCAGAAGAATTCTCTCGAGTTTCTTTAAACGAAGCATCTATTAATAATATTATAAAAAAAGCTGAAATTTCACGGGGCAGTTTTTATCAATATTTTGAAGATAAAGAAGATTTATACTATTATTATTTAGGCTTACTTAAAAGGGATACTCAAGTGATGCTATTAAACAGTTTTAAAAAAGCTGATGGCGATTTATTTGAAGGATTTAAAATTTTTTTCCCGAAAATTCTTGGTTTGATCATGCATAAAGAAAATAGTGCTTTTTTTAAGCATTTATTCTTGCACATGGATTATCGGACAGGTACGGAAGTAGCTCCTGATACGATTAAACACTGCGGATCAAAAAAAGAATCAAAAGATAGGTTGAGAGAATACATTAATATGGAAAAATTAAATTTAGTAGAACCAGAAGATTTTCCTATCTTGATTAAATTTATGATGTCGACATTATTTGGTACAGTAGGTGAGGGATTTAAGGAAAAAAAATCACAAAAAGAAATTATTTCAAGATTTAATAAAAAACTGAAATGGATTGAATATGGTGTCAAAAAAGACCCATCCAAATAGGAGGAAACACTAGTATGATTAAATTAGCTAAACGGATGAATGGCTTAGCAGTAATGGGGGCAATCATATTTATGATTATTCAAGTGGTCAGTGATCTATACTTACCAAACCTAACTGCAGACATTATAGATAACGGAATAGCAACAGGAGATATTGATTATATCATCTCAGTAGGGTTCAAAATGCTTGGTTTTTCTTTATTGAGTGTAGCTGCAGCGACAGGAAACGTATATTTAGCATCACAGCAATCACAATTATTAGGAAAGAATATTCGAAGTAGTGTTTTTAAAAAAGTATCTTATTTTTCAAATGATGCGATTGATGAAATTGGGACTTCTTCGCTTATTACAAGAACAACTAATGATGTCGTACAAATTCAAATGGTTGTTATGATGGCTTTAAGAATGATGATACAAGCACCCATTATGTTGGTTGGAGCAGGAATAATGGCTTATACTAGAGAACCAAAGTTAGCTAGTATTTTCTTATATGTTCTTCCAGTTTTGGCTATTTTTATGATTACAATTATGTATTTTGCAGTACCTTACTTCAAAAAAATGCAAAAGAAAACAGACCGTTTAAACTTAGTTTTTCGTGAAGGTTTAACAGGGATACGTGTCATTCGAGCATTTAATCGAAATGAATCAGAAACAAAAAAGTTTGATGAAGCCAATAAAGATTTTGCAAACAACTCTATTAAAGCCAATACAATAATGAGCTTTATGTTGCCTGTTATGACACTAATCATCAGCGCAACCAATATTTCAATTATTTGGTTTGGTGGTCAATATATTGGTGATGGTCTGATGGAAGTAGGTAACCTGATTACCTTTATGACTTATGCATTCCAAATTTTGATAAGCTTTATGATGCTTGCTATGATCTTTGTTTTTATCCCAAGAGCACAAGTATCTGCTGCTCGTGTCAATAAAGTTCTAGCGACACAGAGTGTGGTTAAAGATCCAGAAAAACCGACTAAAGTAAATAGGGTAGATAAAGGAACATTAGAATTTGAACATGTTGATTTTCGTTATACTGGAGCTGAACAGTTAGCTCTTGAAAATATTGCTTTTAAGAGTACTAAAGGAGAAATGGTAGCTGTTATTGGTGGGACGGGTTCCGGTAAATCAACTTTAGCTAACTTAATTGCACGCTTTTATGACGTTGAGTCGGGCAGTGTTAAAATTAATGGCGTAGATATTCGAGATATAAATCAAAAAGAATTGCGCAATATGATGGGTTATGCTCCTCAAAAAGCAGTTCTGTTTACTGGAACGATTCGCTCAAATATACAATACGGGAAATCTAATGCAACAGATGAAGAAATTTGGCATGCATTAGAAGTAGCGCAAGCTAAAGATTTTGTTTCAGAATTACCAAAAGGGTTAGATAGTCACGTAGAACAAGGCGGCGGAAATTTCTCTGGTGGTCAAAAACAACGATTAAGTATCGCTCGTGCATTAGTTTCTAAAGGCGATATATTAATTTTTGATGATTCTTTTTCTGCTTTAGATTTTAAAACAGATGCAACATTAAGAAAAGCATTGATTGAAGAAGCAAAAGATTCAGTTGTCGTTATTATTGCACAAAGAATTAGCACTGTAATGAACGCTGATGCAATCTTGGTAATGGAAGCTGGCCGAGTTGTTGGAAAAGGCACACATGAAGAATTAAAAGAAACGAATGTAACCTATCAAGAAATCATGAACTCTCAAATGAGAGAGGAGGAACGTTAATGAGAAATGCAGGACCAAAAGGTGAAATACGTAAAGCTAAAAATTTCTGGGGCACATTGAAAAGATTGCTTGGTTATATGTCTAGTCGCATGCTTGCGATAGTTTTGGTCTTTATCCTGGCTATCATAGGAACAGTATTACAAACGAGAACACCAAAAATTTTAGGAGAAGCAACTACAGAAATTTTTAAAGGTGTGATGTCAGGCATGAAAATGAAAGAAGCTGGCCAAGTTGTTGGGAAATTACCTATTGATTTTGATATTATCGAAAATGTATTGATTACTGTGGCTATCTTATATGTCGTATCTGCTATTTTTCAATATTTCCAGCAATTTACAATGACACGTGTAGCTCAAAAAACCGTATATGATTTACGAAAAGAATTAAAAGATAAAATGAATAAAGTTCCAATGAGCTATTACGATACCCATTCCAACGGAGATATCATGTCGCGTGCGGTCAACGATATGGACAATATTGCGAATACGCTGCAACAAACGTTAACTCAATTCGTGAACAGCTTTGTTTTGTTTTTTGCTGTATTGTATATGATGTTAAGCATCGACTTACAAATGACGCTAATTGCTTTTGTGACAGTTCCATTGAGTGTGCTAGTTATCAGTTTAATCGCACCGAGGTCACAAAAATTATTTGCCGCGCAACAAAAAAAACTAGGTTTATTAAACAACCAAGTTGAAGAGACATATGCGGGTCATGTCATTGTTAAAATTTACAACCGTGAAGAAGCGGAAATTGAATTATTTGAACAGCAAAATGAGGAACTGTATCAATCATCATGGAAAGCTCAATTCTTTTCTGGCTTTGTCATGCCCATGATGAATTTTATTAAGAATGTTGGATACCTATCGGTAGCTGTTGTTGGAGGAATTAAGGTAGCAAATGGAACAATGACCTTAGGGAATGTCCAAGCATTTTTACAATATACAAACCAATTTAGCCAACCCATGAGCCAAATGGCAAATTTAGTTAATACGATTCAGGCAACCATTGCTTCAGCTGAACGAGTATTTGAAGTGTTGGATGAAGAAGAAATGATAGAAGAAAAATCAAATGTCACACCGATTCCAAATTCACCATACAAAGTTTCATTTGACCATGTTCAATTTGGCTATGGAGACGACGATGAAGAATTATTGATGAATGACTTTAACTTAAACGTCAAAGAAGGACAGATGATTGCCATTGTCGGTCCAACTGGTGCGGGTAAATCAACGTTAATCAATTTATTAGAACGATTTTACGATGTTAAAGATGGAAGCATTAAACTAGATGGTGTGGATACAAGAGATAGGACTCGTGATGAATTGCGTTCACACTTCAGTATGGTGTTACAAGATACTTGGTTATTTAATGGAACTATTTTGGATAATATCAAGTACGGTAGTGAGAAATATGGTCAAGATGAAGAACGTGTCTCAGCCGCTTCTAAAGCCGCCCATGTAGATGATTTTGTTCATACTTTACCAGATGGTTATGATACTGTTTTAAATGAAGAAGGCAGCAATATTTCTCTTGGTCAGCGTCAATTAATTACGATAGCCAGAGCCTTTTTGGTTGATCCAGAAGTCTTGATTCTAGATGAAGCGACCTCAAGTGTAGATACCAGAACAGAAGTTTTGATTCAAAAAGCCATGCGTAAACTGTTACAAGGTAGAACAAGTTTCGTAGTTGCTCATAGACTGTCAACGATTCGTGATGCGGATAACATTATCGTTATGAACGAAGGAGATGTAATGGAAACCGGAACACATGATGAATTAATGGCACAAGAGGGGTTCTATGCTGATTTATATAATAGTCAATTTGCTGAGAAACCAGCTGTATAGAAAATGGTTTAACGAATCCCACCCTCTACACATAGTCTTTATATGTGTAGAGGGATTTTTTGTTAGCTTATTTTAAAAAAAATCAACTATCAAAAATTAGCAAAAAATGTAAAGGGGAATAAAAATTCACGGATATTAGGGAGTATGTTAAACTAAAAGAAAAAGACAAAGTAAGGAAATGAGGGAAATAAATGACTGAATACAAAACAATGCAGTTTGAACAGTACAAAGAGATGTTAGATTTAGCAAACTATGCATTTAATAAAGATAAAACAGCAAGTCGTGAAAAAAAATTTAAGCAACTTTGCTTAAATTCAGACTGTTATGGTGCTTTTAAAAATAATACCTTACTGAGCCAACTGATTGTACGCCCAATGGAAGTTTATTTACATGGACAAACCTTTAAAATGGGAGGGATTGGATACGTTTCCAGTTATCCTGAAAATAGAGGTGGAGGAGATATTGCTCAGTTAATGGCGTTATCTTTAAAAAAAATGAATGAACAAGGGCAAACATTGTCTTACTTGGATCCATTTTCTTATTCTTTTTATCGCAGATATGGTTATGAACAGTGTTTTGACGAGCTAAACTATACGATTGATGTAAATGAATTGCCAAAAATACAAAAAACTATTGGATCTATTCGACGGGTTAAATGGGAAGATGCAAAAGCAAGTCTCAAAGAAATTTATAAAAATCGTTACCGAACAAGTGTAGGACCTTTAAAACGTAGTGAGTGGGATTGGGAATTTTTGATGTTATCAAGAGAAGACTCTTCTATTGCTTTATATTATGATGAAAAAGGAAAAGCTCAAGGTTATTTGATTTATTCTTTCAAAGGACAAACAGAAGGAACGTTTGTCTTACAAGAGATGGTTTACCTATCACAATCAGCTTTTAAAGAGTTATGGAACTTTGTTTCATCACATAAAGCGAGCTTTCATACCTTTATTTATAAAACAGGAGAACATGAAAAGATAGCTTATCTATTTGACAACCCAAGAATCAAACAAGAATTCATTCCTTCTATGATGGCTCGAATCGTGAATGTTGAACAATTTTTATTAGCTTATCCTTTCAAAAAACAAGCTCCTCAAACCTTTTATTTGAAAGTTAAAGATGAACAAGCTGATTGGAATGCAGGGCTTTGGAAAGTAGAATTGCATTTGACAGATAGAAAAGTGACTCTAATAACAAGAGAGGAAGAAATTCTCCAAGAGTCTATATTGACTGGAACAATTCAAACTTGGACTCAAGTTTTTATGAACTATCGAACAATTAAAGAATTACACTTTTTCGAGCAAATTGAAGGGGATAAACAATTAGTTGCTGAGATTGCAGAATACATTCCAGAAGGCACTCCAGTTTTATATGATTATTTTTAATTGAAATAGGTCACCAATTCTTCGTGCACATGAATCATTTTTTATCAAACTTATAAAAGTATGTGGATAAGAAGGGTGAAGTAAAGGAAATTAAAAAAGAAATTGAAAAAGGGATAAATTTAAATAAAAACACACCTATTTAAGGAGTAGTTTTAACTATTGAAAATCTAAAGGATATGAAATGATTCTAGTGGTATTGCACGCTACACAAGTAAAAGGCAGCAAAGTTCTTTTACAAATTTTTTTTAACAGGATTGTATCATTTAGTCTTATTGTTGCCTACTCGAAAAAATTTAGGTGAGAGGTTGAAACCTATCTTTGTTTCTGATTATCTATTAACAGGTAATAGGAATCATGGCTATAGCGAAGCCTTTTATTTAGATGGTCCAAAAAAATTAGAAGGTAAACAATATGTTTATCAATTGGACAAAACACCGCATGTCCTTTCATTGAAGAGTACTAACGGAAGTGGAGTAAAAACCGTACAAGAATAATTCAAATAATAGACCTTAAAAGGCAGTATTCTTTTATGGTCTATTATTTGAATTATTCTCTAGCCGATAGAAGATAAAAATGCTATCTCTATTGAAAACACCTATGTTCCATTTTTTTTAAAACGATTTCTATGCTACTATTAAACTGAGGACAGAAAAGGCTAGATTATAATTAAAAAGGTGGTTATCACAAAAGGAAAACGCCTACTTATACAGAGGAAATCATACTTAATGACTGAATCAGAAAAAGAATAATCGGTAGAATTTTTCTGGAAAATAGGACCAAGTATGCAATGAAAGTAAACCGTTCTCTTGAAAAATGAGAGAAGATAAAGATAAAGATAAAGATAAAGATAAATAAAAGGAGAAAATAAAATGGACGTTATTCAAACAAAAAACTATGCAGAGCTATCTCAAGCTGCTTACAAAGTAATAGAAGAGACAATTAAAAAAAATAATGGAGCCGTTATTAATACAACAACTGGTGCAAGTTATGATGGCACATTTGAATTGCTTGTTGAAGCAATAAACGAAGACAAATTAGCCATTGATCAAGCGATTTTCACAAATTTAGATGAATATGTTGCAGAACGGGATAAACCATTTACTGTCTATACGTATATGCATGAAAAGTTTTATGATTTAATTAAAACACAACCTAAATATAGTGGCTTGCTAGATGGCAGTACAAAAAATTTACAGGCTGAGATTAACCAGTATAATGAACTGTTGAAAAAATACTCTAGAGATTTACAGATTGTTGGTTTAGGTGTTAACGGACATTTAGCTGCCAATGAACCAGGGACACCCTTTGACTCTCGTCTGTTTATAGCAGACAGCGATGAATCAACCATTCAGAGCACGATTGCCTATCAAAAGTTAACTTCTGAAGAAGCACCCACTCAAATGTTGACAATGGGTTTAGCAGACATTATGGAAGCTAAGCACATATTGGTAGCTTCATCTGGGATACGAAAAGCTCAAGCAGTTAAAGATACACTAGAAGGCCCTATTAGTGAAGATTGCCCAGCATCTATTTTGCAAACCCATCCAAATGTGACATTCATTATGGATGAAGACGCAGCATCATTGCTAGAAAAAAACTACCGCTAAATTAGTGAGATAGTTAAGCTTATGGAAAAGATACCCATAAGCTTTTTTGATTCATTCATTCATAATAAGATATGCGTATCTGGTAATAGAAAGGATGACAGGAGTGTACCCTAAAACAAGAACAGCGGTTAAAAAATTAATTAAAGATACAATCATACCTGGGGCAAGCTATGCATTTATTAAAAATGGCCAACAGGAAAGTTACCGAGAAGGACTAGCAGCAATTTATCCAAAAGAAGAACGCATTCAAAAAAATCAGCAATACGATGTGGCGTCTTTGACAAAAGTGATGCTGACAACAACGGTCATCTTACAATTGTTGGAAAATGAAAAAATAACCTTAGAAGATTCGGTGTATAACTATTTGCCAAGCTTTAAATCAGATGAAATAACGATTCGTCACTTGTTAACCCATACTTCCGCACTAAACGGATTTATCCCCAATCGAGATAATCTATCAGCTAGTGAATTGAAATTAGCGCTTTTATCTTTAACACCAGATACCACTTTAGGAAAAAAGGTTAAATATGCGGATATTAATATGATTTTATTAGGATACATCATAGAATTTATCGAAAAGGATGCACTATATTCTGTTTTTGAAAAGAAAATTCTTAATCCATTGGGATTAACCAATTCTACTTATCACCCCAGTAATCCAGTTCAATGTGCACCAACTCAAAATCATCCTCAACGAGGCATAATTAGAGGAGAGGTTCATGATCCTAAGGCACGGGTACTTGGCGATCACTGTGGCAGTGCCGGTTTATTTTCTACACTCGATGATGTCACTCGTTTTAGTCAGATGATGCTTCAAAAAGGTGAATTAGAGGGCACTCGGATACTAGCAGAAGCAACGATTTCTAACTTGACAAAGGATAGAACACCCAATGGGAAATTAAGTCGTTCTTTAGGTTGGGATTTAATACTAAGAAAAGAAGAGAGCTTTCTTTTTCATACTGGCTTTACAGGAACATTTATTATTCTAAATATAAAACAACAAGAAGCTTTTATCTTTTTGTCCAATAGAGTTCACCCTACTAGTGATAAGGAAATTTATCTAGCAAACAGGAATCACCTAATAGAGACGTACCTTTGGGAAAGTGAAACAAAATAGAAAGCCTATTTGTAATGAAAGCAATATAAAATCGTTTTCAACTGTGGTAAGATAAATAAGAAGTATGCATATGGGAGGAATTTTAAAAATGACTGAACCTTTGTTTTTAGAAGCCGTTTTACAAGAAAGAATTTGGGGCGGGACGAAATTACACGACGTATTTGGCTATGATTTGTCTAGTGATAAAGTAGGAGAATGCTGGGCAATTAGTGCACATCCTAATGGTCCAAGCACAATACAAAATGGACAATATAAAGGAATGACTCTAGAACAACTTTGGGAAAAGCAGCGCGCTGTTTTTGGGAATGCTAAGGGAGAGGTTTTCCCGTTATTAACGAAGATATTAGATGCAAACGATGACTTATCTGTACAAGTTCACCCAGATGATGCTTACGGATTAGAGCATGAAGGCGAACTGGGTAAAACAGAGTGTTGGTATATTATCGATGCTGATGAAGGAGCAGAAATTATTTATGGACATCATGCTAAAACTAAAAAAGAACTAGAAAAAATGATTCGTGAAGGCAAATGGGATGAGTTATTGCAACGGATTAAAGTAAAAAAAGGTGATTTTTTCTTTGTACCAAGTGGGACCATTCATGCTATTGGAGCAGGTATTCTGATTTTAGAAACACAACAATCTAGTGATACGACTTATCGTCTTTATGATTACGACCGCAAAGATGATGCAGGAAAATTGAGAGAACTGCACATCCAACAATCGATTGATGTGACAACAGTTCCACACGTAGATGCAACAAAAGAAAGCAAGATAGAAAAATTAGAGAATGTTGACATCACAACATATGCAAAAACAGACTTCTTCAATGTTTATCAATGGGAGATTAAAGGGAAAGCAGCCTTTGAAGCTAGTGCTCCATATACATTGGTGAGTGTATTAGAAGGAGAAGGGATGCTTTCTGTTGAATCGGGTGATTATTCATTAAATAAAGGAACAAGCTTTATTTTACCCAATGATATTGAGAACTGGTCTATTGACGGCAGACTACAAGTCATCGCTTCAACACCAGGAATAAAACTTTAATAGATCAAAAAAGGATTCAGACAATTTATTTTGTCTGAATCCTTTTTTTAAGCGAATAACTCTTCAGCTTCTTGAGGGAAACGTTTTTTAACGGCTTCTTTTAAAATTCGATCGGTCAGTGTAACATTTTGAACTAAGAGTGGCCCGTGAAGATAAGAACAATAAGTTTGTTTGTAATGGGCCCCTTCAGTTTTGTCTTCACCATTGTTACCTTGACCTTTTTCGACGATTCCTAGTGGTTTAACGTGATCGCCTAAAAAAGTTCGACCATTGTGATTTTCAAAACCCTTATAGGTTTCATCAAACTCGTCATTTTTGATAACAATATCTCCAATAAAACGACTATGATCTTGATTAAGTGTGTAACAATCAATTGCGCCAGCGCCATTAATTTTTGTTCCAGCAGCGTCAACATAATAATGCCCCAGTAATTGGAACCCACCACAAATGCCAACCATTACTCCATCATTTTCAATGTAAGATGAGATATCCGTTTTTTTTGTTTGCAAATCCTTGGAAACGATACGCTGTTCGAAATCTTGTCCTCCTCCAAAAAAAACTAAATCATATTTAGAGGGATCAAACGTTTGATTTAAGCTGATAATTTCAACATCAAATAAAATACCCTGCTGTTTAGCACGATGCTTAAGCATCAATAGGTTGCCATTATCCCCATACGTATTTAATAAATTACCATAAAGGTGGCAGACATTTAATTCAATCACGTTACATGCCTCCTTTAATATAGTGCTGATTAGCTAGCTCTTTTCGTAACTGTAAAACAGCTGTATAGGTCGCCAAAATGTGGACTTTTTTAGTAGGAGCTTGTTTGAAACTCTTGATTAAATCACTAATATCGGGAATGACTTGCAAGTCATCCGGTAAAATACCAGCAACTTCCAAACGAGTCTTGATATCCGTTACCCGTTCGCCACTGACGGTAACTTGTTTGATGTCCATCTCAGAAATACTTTCATAATCGGCATCCCAAATCCAACTGATATCTGTTCCATCAGCTGCGTTGGCATTTAAAATAGAAACTAAAGAGAATGGCTCTGGATCTCGACCAATCATATCTAGAACTTGATTTAGTCCCACAGGATTTTTGACAAGATTAACAGTAATTTCTTTATCTTCAATTTGGATAACTTCCTGACGGCCAAAAACGCGCTTAGAAGATTGGAAACCCGCACGAATTTGATCAGCTGAAACGTCAAAAATCCTGCCAATGCTGTAAGCAGCTAAAGCGTTATAAATATTGTATTGTCCGCCAATGGTGATTTCAAACGTCTCACCATCGATAACAAAATGAGAAGATTGGTGATCCATTTTAAGAATATCCGTCATACGATAGGTTAATTCAGGACGATTAAAGCCGCATTCAGGACAATAATATTTACCTAAATTACTATAAGAAATAAATTTATAGTGTAAAATGTTGTGGCAATGAGGACAAAGTACGCCATCCGTATTATAATGAGCCTGCGTTTCACCATCCGGTAAATGATCAAACCCAAAGTAAACTCGTTTATTCACAGTTTCTTTTGAATTAAAAATGGGAGCATCTCCATTGCTAACGATTAAAGCATCAGGTGCCAAGGCCGCTCCATCTAGCATAAGTTGATAAGTGGTGTAAATTTCACCATAACGGTCCATTTGATCGCGAAAGACATTCGTAAAGACGATAGCTTTTGGTTTCACATATTTTGTTACATGAACCAAGCTGGCTTCATCGACTTCTAAAATAGCTACTTTTTTCTTAGATGTCGTTTTATAAGAATGGTGTTCTAAAAAAGTTGAAATAATGCCTTGTAACATATTTGCGCCTGTTGGGTTTGTAATAATGTCTGGGTATTTTTGTTTTAAGACTTGATAAGTTAAAGCTGTAGTTAAAGTCTTTCCGTTTGTTCCGGTCACAATAACCACTTCATAATCTTTAGATAGAGCTCCTAAGACGGTTGGGTCTAATTTTTGGGTTAACATTCCAGGATAGCTGCTTCCACCTTTAAAAAAAGTGTGAAGTCCCCAGCGGGTTGTTTTTCCTACCATTGTGGCAAAAGTGTTACGTATACTCAATTGAGTTTCCTCCAATAATAAATAAAATGGTTTACTAATACTATTAGCTATTCTAGCATAATTTTTTTGATAAGCTATTAAAATTCCTTAACATGTTCTATTATACCTGAAAAATGTATCTATGTTCTTGAAATCTACTAAATGTCTCAAGGGTCATGTTAAAACATGCTCCTCTCAAAGGAATTCTGGCGGCTAAAATTTAAAATATTGGTAGCGTACGCTTTAAAATGGACAAGTTAGAGATAAGAATGGACGAGTGAAGAAGAAAATGTTGAAAACTTGTCTATTTTCGTGAATAAGATACGACAATTGATAGTATCAATTTGAAGTTGTCGCAAAGAAGAAAGGTTAATCTGGCATTGTATGATTGTGTAATAGGAAGTTATATTTCTTTACTAGTACTAAAAGTAGTTCTGTAAAAAATAGTAGAAACAATTTAGAATAGATAAATTGTTTTGCTAAATCCTAAAATCAAAGTAGAAACAAAAAAACAAAAGAAGGTTTAGTTTATAATGGAAATCAGACTCATTCTATTTTTCTTTTACAAATTTAATGCATTATCCCTAAAACTACCGTATAATTCAAAGAGATTCCCTATGAAAGAAAAGAGGATATAAACTATGGCTCAGCTTTTTTTTAAATATGGTGCAATGAATAGTGGCAAAACGATTGAGATACTTAAAGTTGCCTATAACTACGAAGAACAAAATAAACCTGTTGTAATCATGACAAGCGGATTAGATGACCGGGATGAAGTTGGAATGGTTTCGAGTCGAATTGGGTTACGTCGTGAAGGTATATCTATTTTTGATGATACAGATATCTTTGAAATAGTTCAAGAACTTGATTTTACTCCTGCTTGTGTTTTAATAGACGAAGCGCAATTCCTGAAAAAAGCGCATATTTTACAACTAGCCAAAATTGTTGATGACCTAGATATTCCAGTAATGGCATTTGGCCTAAAAAATGATTTCAAAAACGAATTATTTGAAGGGTCTGAGTATTTACTTTTGTACGCTGATAAAATCGAAGAGATGAAAACGATTTGTTGGTACTGTCACAGAAAAGCAATTATGAATATGCGTTTAATTGATGGGAAGCCCGTATATGCAGGCGAACAGATTCAAATAGGTGGGAACGAAAGTTATTTCCCGGTTTGCCGTAAGCACTACTTCAATCCACCATTATAGTAAATAAGGTGACGGTACGAATAAACAAAAGAGTAAAAAACGATTGTATTTCTGTCCGGAAATTTAAGGATAAATAAATACGAAATACAACGAAAAATAAAGGAGAAATTCAGTATGTTTGATAGACTAGCAAGCGTCGAAGGACGTTATGAAGAACTAAACGAATTGTTAAGCGATCCTGATGTGGTTAGCGATACAAAACGTTTAATGAAATTAACAAAAGAAGAAGCCAGTCTGCGCGAGACGGTAAAAAATTACCGTCGTTATAAAGAAGTCGAAGCGGATATCGAAGACACCTTAGAGATGTTATCAGAAACGTCTGATCCAGAAATGACTGAAATGGCAAAAGAAGAGCTATCAGATTTGAAAAAAGAAAAAACAGAAATTGAAGAAAAAATGAAAGTCTTAATGCTACCTAAAGATGAAAATGATGATCGTAATATCATCATGGAAATTAGAGGAGCTGCTGGTGGAGATGAAGCAGCGTTATTTGCTGGTGATTTATTCGGAATGTACCAAAAATATGCAGATGCTCAAGGTTGGAAAACAGAAGTATTGGATGCAAATATCACTGGAATTGGTGGCTATAAAGAAGTAACCATCATGATTACAGGAGAAAATGTGTTTTCAAAATTAAAGTATGAGAACGGGGCACACCGTGTTCAACGCGTCCCTTCTACTGAATCACAAGGGCGTATTCACACGTCAACTGCAACGGTTGTCGTGATGCCAGAAGCAGAAGAAGTGGAATTAAATCTTGCTGACAAAGATATCCGTGTAGATATTTATCATGCGAGTGGAGCTGGTGGACAGCACGTAAATAAAACAGCATCTGCTGTAAGATTGACTCATTTACCGACAGGCATCACAGTGGCTATGCAAGATGGTCGCTCACAAATTCAAAACCGGGAAAAAGCGATGAAAGTTCTACGAGCTCGTGTGTACGACCATATTCAAACAGCAGCTCAAGATGCTATTGATACAGAGCGTAAATCTGCAGTTGGTACTGGAGATCGTTCAGAACGCATTAGAACCTATAATTTCCCTCAAAGTAGAGTAACCGATCATAGAATTGGTTTAACTATTCAAAAATTAGAACAAATTTTGGGTGGTAAACTGGATGAGATTGTAGACGCATTGATCCTTCATGACCAAACAGAAAAAATGGAGCAATTGAAGAATGAAGATTAATGAAACATATAGAGAAGTCCTAAAATGGGCTTCTTCTTTTTTAGAAGAAGCTGGACAAGACAGCTTAGCGGCTGAGATGTTAGTGAGAGAAAGACTTAACTGGTCTAAAACGGATTTTATTGTTCATTTAGATCATTGCATTACTCCAGAAATAAAACAACAATGGGTAGTTGATGTTAAACAACACAGCACAGGTATTCCAATTCAATATTTATTAGGATATGAATGGTTTTTTGATAATAAGTTTAAGGTGACTTCGGACACATTGATTCCTCGTCCTGAAACAGAAGAAATAGTCGATAAATTTTTAAAAGAAGCACCAAAAAAACCTTTAAAGATAGTGGATATTGGAACAGGTACTGGAGTTATTGCTATTACGATAAAAAAAAAGCGCCCAGAAGATGATGTAACAGCAATCGATTTATCTGAAAAGGCTTTATTAGTTGCTAAAGAAAATGGCAAAAACCTTCAAGTAGAAGTACGATTTCTTTTGGGAGATTTAACTGAGCCTGTGGAAAAAGAACAATTCGATGTTATTATTTCTAACCCGCCTTACATTGGTGTGGATGAAAAAAAATACATGGATGATTCAGTTTTAAACTACGAACCCGAATTGGCTTTATTTGCTGAAAATGAAGGTTTAGCCGTTTATCAAAGATTAGCAAAAGAAATGCCAGTCATTCTAAAACCGGATGGACAAGTATTTCTAGAAATCGGATTTAAACAAGGACCTGCAGTAAAAGCTATCTTCCAAGAGGCTTTCCCCACAGCAGATGTAACAATTGAAAAGGATATGGGTGGTCAAGACCGACTGCTTAAAGTGAAGTTGTGATAAAAAATCACATACCTTTGAATAAATAAGAGTATAATAAAATAATTAGCAACGAAATATAAAAGATGGAGGTGGTTTTGTGAACACCAAACTATTTCAACTAGATGAAATAGAACAAGCAGCGCAATTACTAAAAGAAGGAGAACTAATTTCTTTCCCAACAGAAACCGTTTATGGACTTGGAGCGAATGCTATGGATGAAGCAGCAGTCAAAAAAGTTTATGCAGCCAAAGGAAGACCAAGTGATAATCCTTTAATTGTTCATGTAGCTTCTGTTGAAGAAGTAGCTAATTATGTTGAAGAAATTTCAGCACAATCAAAAGAGTTAATGGCTAAGTTTTGGCCAGGCCCTTTAACGTTGATTTTTAAAACAAAACCAGGCGTATTTTCTGAGATCGTAACTGGAGGTTTAACTAGTGTAGGGATACGCATGCCAGATAACCGTGCAACACTAGCTTTAATTCATTATGCAGGAGTACCTTTAGTTGGACCAAGCGCAAATACGTCAGGTAAACCTAGTCCAACAACGGCAGCTCACGTTTACCATGATTTGAACGGGAAAATTGCCGGTATATTAGATGGTGGTGAAACAGGTGTAGGATTGGAATCAACTGTTTTAGATATGACAAATCCTGAAAAGCCGACCATTTTAAGGCCAGGAGCTTTGACAAAAGAAGAATTGGAATCTGTTGTAAAAAAAGTTTATCTAGATCAACACCTTATTACTAAAGAAGAAAGTCCCAAAGCACCTGGGATGAAATACACCCATTATGCGCCTAATGAAACCGTAGTTATTGTGAATGGTGCAGATGAGCAGTGGCAAGAAGCGATTACTTACTATCAAAGCCAAGGCGAAAAAATAGGGTTATTAGCTAATGAAAACCGAATAAACCAATATAAATCAACCGTAACAGCCGTGTTTTCTTTAGGAGATAAAAACGATGCAACAGCAGCAGCTAAGTTACTCTATGCGGGCTTGCGTTTTTTTGAAAAAACAGCAGTCACATTAATATTAGCCGAGTCTTATGAGAATAAAGGTATAGGTGGAGCGTATATGAACCGTCTAGAAAAAGCAGCAGGAAATCGTTTTTTTAGAAAATAGTCCTAAAACGTAGTTAAAACATAGTGTTATACTAAAATGAACTTATTAGAGGATGTGGGTTAAAAATGGAGTTTAGAGAATTTGATAAAGAAGTATTTGACGCAATTGACCAAGAAAAAAAACGCCAGGAACAAAATATTGAATTAATTGCATCAGAAAACTTTGTTTCAAAAGGAGTACTTGCCGCACAAGGTAGTATTCTAACAAACAAATACGCCGAAGGGTACCCAGGAAAGCGGTATTACGGTGGGTGTGAATACATTGATGTTATTGAAAATTTAGCAATTGAGCGTGCTAAAGAACTTTTTGGAGCTGAATACGCAAACGTCCAACCCCATTCTGGTTCAGGAGCTAATATGGCTGTTTTTAATGCCTTTTTAGAGCCCGGAGATACTGTGTTAGGAATGGATTTGACACATGGAGGACATTTAACACATGGTTCGCCAGTTAACTTTAGCGGAAAAACATATAATTTTGTTGGCTATGGAGTCGACAAAGAAAACGAGTTACTTGATTATGATGAAGTAAGAAGGCAAACATTAAAACATAAACCAAAAATGATTATTGCCGGCGGAAGTGCTTATGCAAGAAAAATTGATTTTTCTTTATTTAGAGAGATAGCAGATGAAGTTGGAGCTTATTTAATGGTAGACATGGCGCATATTGCAGGTCTAATCGCTGCTGGATTGCACCAAAATCCCATTCCGTATGCTGATGTTGTAACGTCAACAACTCATAAAACATTAAGAGGGCCTCGCGGGGGATTGATTTTGGCAAAAGAACAATACGGCAAAGCAATTAATAGCGCAATTTTCCCAGGTATTCAAGGTGGACCATTAGAACACGTAATAGCTGGAAAAGCTGTTGCTTTTAAAGAAGCATTAATGCCAGAATTTAAAGATTACGCAGCACAAATTATAAAAAATGCCAAAGCGATGGAAAATATTTTCAATGCATCAGCTGGACATTTAGTCAGCAAAGGCACAGATAATCATTTGCTATTATTAGAAGTAACGCAATTTGGATTAAATGGAAAAGAAGCAGAAAATCTGTTAGATGAAGTAGGCATCACAGTAAATAAAAATACCATTCCATTTGAAACATTGAGTCCATTCAAAACAAGTGGTATCCGAATCGGAACACCCGCGATCACGACACGTGGATTTAATGAAGACGATTCAAAAAAAGTAGCAGAACTAATTGTAGCAACTCTAAAAACAAAAGACCGACCAGAAAAACGTCCAGCCATAAAACAAGAAGTACTAAAACTAACCCAAAAAAACCCACTGTACTAACAAGATGTGGAGGACTCTGCTCAGTCATGAAAGAAAAATAGGAAATGGCAAAGAGGATGTTTTTTATCCTCACAGGCATTTATCTTTTTTCCGAATGACTAGAGTACGCAACTCAATTAAAACAAGATGTGGAGTGCCGCTTGGTAGTTTTGATTCAAAATTAGGAATCTTGCCGGAAATGTTGCATTTCCAAAAAGAGTATCTATTTTGACGAGAAACTGCGGTACGCAACTCAATTAAAACAAGATGTGGAGGACTCTGCTCAGTCATGAAAGAAAAATAGGAAATGGCAAAGAGGATGTTTTTTATCCTCACAGGCATTTATCTTTTTTCCGAATGACTAGAGTACGCAACTCAATTAAAACAAGATGTGGAGTGCCGCTTGGTAGTTTTGATTCAAAATTAGGAATCTTGCCGGAAATGTTGCATTTCCAAAAAGAGTATCTATTTTGACGAGAAACTGCGGCACGCAACTCAATTAAAACAAGATGTGGAGGACTCTGCTCAGTCATGAAAGAAAAATAGAAAATGGCAAAGAGCTAACTTTCCCCTCTCAATCAGAGAAAGATGAGGTTAATAGCCTATAACTTCTGCATTGAAAAATTAAAACGAATAGAAATGGTAAAACTTCTAGCCTTTAAACAGAATTTCCTTTACAATAGAATTGTTTGAAATCTAAAGAAAATGAGGGCTGAAGATTATGGGAAAATTTCATGTAATAAACCATCCATTGATTCAACACAAGGTTACAATTCTTCGCGACAAGAATACAGGAACGAAAGATTTTAGAGAAGCCGTGAATGAAATTGCACGTTTAATGGCATATGAAGTTTCAAGAGATATGCCTTTGCAAGATGTTGAGATCGAAACGCCTTTAGTTAAAACGACTCAAAAACAATTAGCAGGTAAAAAAGTCGCTATTATACCTATCCTAAGAGCTGGTTTAGGAATGGTTGATGGTACCTTAGATTTAATCCCAACAGCTAAAGTTGGACACGTCGGAATGTACCGAGATCATGAAACATTAGAAGCAGTAGAATACTTTATTAAATTACCTTCAGATATTAAAGATCGTCAATTACTAGTAGTTGATCCAATGTTAGCAACAGGTGCTTCAGCTATTGCAGCAATTGATGCATTAAAAAAACGTGGCGCAAGCTCCATTAAATTTGTTTGTATCGTAGCAGCACCTGAAGGGGTAAAAGCATTAAAAGAAGCACATCCAGATATTGATATTTATACAGCAGCACTTGATGAAAAGTTGAACGAAAATGGCTATATCTTACCTGGCTTAGGTGACGCAGGCGATCGCCTATTTGGGACCCTGTAAAAAAAGATGTGAAGAGCTCTGTCTAGATAGGACAAAAAAACAGGAAATGGCAAAGAGGGTGGTTTTATCCTCATAGCTATTTTCTGTTTTTTTGTCAAAATCTACTGAATACAGCTAAGACACTAGGGTCTGACAAGGCGGAAACAAATTTTTTGAACTTGTCCATTTCCATATAGACGATCAGTTAATCAGTATAATCAAATCGTCATAGTATATAAGCAGGGAAGAAAGGTTAAACAGATAGTGTATGAATGAACATTCCAAAACCTCACTTTTTACTAATTCTGATAAAAATATCTCTATAGAGAAGTATATAAATAATTCAGGTATTAGTTACCTTGTTAATATTAATCAAACATATAAGGACTGTAAAAAAAATTCCTAGAATAAAATGATGATTATTTTATTCTAGGGGTTATTTTTTATTCGTTAAACTAACTCATATCAAGCTATTAAAACCCACAATGCAAATAAATAGATAAAATTTACATGGAAACAGAAATTCATTTCACAATGTTTTGTATTCCGAACTAAATGGTGGTAAGATAGCATTTGTCAACAAGGCTAAACGAAAAACAACTAATAAACCTTTACTTGTCCTTATAATAGGAAGAATTTCATCATAGCTGACAAAAAAAGATACAATAAACATGGATATGTTATGAGAGAAATCAAATAGTATGGTAAAATTAATATCGAGCTTGAAAAAATTCGAGAGGTTACAAACTCGATTTAAAACTAGCTAGTTTTGTTGAAAAAAATAATAAATCAAACGTGGAAAAGAGGTGAACGTTGTGGAACAGGAATCTCCAATACTATATTTATTTGGTTTGAGTTTTAATGTAACAAACATGATTATGACTGTTATAGCCTGTGTTATTGTTTTCTTAATAGCCTTTATTTCTACCAGGAATATGAAGCTCAAGCCAACCGGTAAGCAAAATTTTATTGAGTGGGTTGTCGATTTTGTCAAAAATATTATTTCTAGTTCAATGTCGAAAGAGCAAGGAGATAAGTTTGGTCTGCTAGGTTTTACGCTAATTATGTTTGTATTTGTTTCAAACATGATGGGATTGCCATTAGTTTTAAATGTAAATGGTCAGCAGCTTTGGAAGAGTCCAACAGCTGATCCAATAGTTACATTGTCATTAGCTTTTATGGTTATTATACTGTCTAACTACTTTGGTGTAAGAGAACAAGGATTTAAAAACTATTTCATGAATAGTTTTATTAGACCAGTCCCTTTCTTATTACCTATTAAAATATTTGAAGAATTTACAAATACGTTAACATTAGCTTTAAGGTTGTACGGAAATATTTATGCCGGAGAGATTCTAATAGGCTTAATTGCCACCTTGGCACAAAGTTATGGTGTTTTTACGTGGATTGTCGGTATACCTTTACAAATGGTCTGGCAAGGCTTCTCTATATTCATTGGGAGTATCCAAGCATTCGTATTCACGACCCTGACAATGGTGTACATTTCTCATAAAGTTGAACATGAATAAAAAATAAAAAAAAGTAAGTTAAAAATAAGGAGGAAATTAGTATGGGTTTAGGTTTAATAGGAGCAGCAATTGCAATAGCGGGAGCAGCAATGGGTGCAGCATATGGTTCAAGTAAAGTAATTTCAAAAACAATCGAATCTATTGCACGTCAACCAGAAATGAAAAGTGAATTACAAACATTAATGTACATTGGTGTAGGTTTAGTAGAAGCCATTCCAATCATGGCAGTTGTTATCGCCTTTATTCTAGTATTCAGCTAATAAAGCGAATTAAAATTCCAATTGATATTAGCTAAAAAATAAAAAAGTAAGAGGTAGAGGTAGCAAAGGCGTCTCTGCTTTTTTCGTGGTAGGTTAATCTGAATAGGATAAGGAAGTGAAATTAATGTTCAAACAGTTAGTTTTAGGAGCAACAACTGCAGGAGATACAATTGTTGTACTAGTATCGTTTTTATTATTGATGGTTTTGTTAAAGAAATTTGCATGGAAACCGTTGATGAATATTATGAATCAACGTGAGGAAAATATTGCAAGTAACATAGAAAATGCTGAAATTGCAAAAAACGAAGCTGAACGCCTAGCTGCAGAACGTCAAGAGAAATTAGATAAGACAAGAGCCGAATCGGCTAGTGTTTTAAATAGAGCTAAAGTCTCTGCTGAAAGCGCAGAAAAAGAATTGTTGGATGCAGCCAGACATGAAGCTATACGATTAAAAAAAGATGCAAAAAAAGAAATCGAGAACGAACGTCAAATGGCAATGGCAAGTGTTCGTAATGATGTAAGTTTGCTGTCTATCCAGATTGCTGAGAAACTAATTAGCAAGGAATTAACAAATGAAGGACATGCGGAACTAATCGATAAGTACCTTGAAAGGCTGGCAGATACGAATGAGATTAAATAGAAATATGAATCCATGCCAATTAGCTAAAGCTTTTTATTATGATGCAATTGAAAAGAATACGGAAGATATTGTTTTTGATAACTTAATGGATATCCGTCAAATATATTACGGCAACCAAAATTTGAGTGATTTTTTTAATAATCGTGATGTCGTACAAACGGACAAAGAGAAGATTTTATCAGAAATCACAGAATATTTTATTCCTGATGTCAAACAATTTATTCAAACGATTTATGATTTCCGGAAAATGGATAATATGTTATCCATTATTCATGAGTATGAAATACTACATGATCATGAAAATCGTACAATAGTGGCTAAAGTAACTACAGCTGTCCCGCTTCAAAAAGAACAAGAAGAAAGAATAAAAAAAGTATTCAGCAAAAGATTTAATGCTAAAAAGATATTATTGAATAAAGTTCAAGACAGTGAAGTTATAGGCGGAGTTGTAGTAGAAGTTGAAAATACGGTTTTTGATGGCAGTATCCGTACTAAATTAGACAAACTAAGAAAACAAATGATGAAATAGCTCAAAAAGAAAAAGTTGAAGAGGTGAAAATTTATGGGGTTAAAAGCTGAAGAAATCAGTAAGCTCATTAAGCAACAAATTGAAGGTTTCAGCAGTGAGTTGATTATTGATGAGGTTGGAACGGTAAGTTATGTTGGAGATGGTATTGCTCGAGCTTATGGATTAGAAAATGCGATGGCCGGAGAACTACTTGAATTTTCTAACGGCGTTTATGGGATGGCTTTGAACTTGGAAACGAATGATGTCGGAATTATTATTTTGGGTCATTTCGAAGGCATAGTTGAAGGAGATACAGTTAAGCGCACAGGACGCATTATGGAAGTTCCTGTAGGAGAAGCCATGATTGGTAGAGTAGTTAACTCATTAGGACAACCTGTAGACGGTATGGGAGAAATTCATACAACTAAAACACGTCCTATTGAAAGTCCAGCTCCTGGAGTAATGGATCGACAATCTGTTTTTGAACCGTTACAAACAGGAATTAAAGCTATTGATGCATTAGTACCAGTAGGTCGAGGACAACGTGAACTCGTAATCGGAGATCGTAAAACAGGTAAAACTAGTTTAGGGATTGATGCCATTATTAATCAAAAAGGAAAAGATACGATTTGTATTTATGTAGCGATTGGACAAAAAGAATCAACTGTCCGTTCTCAAACTGAAATATTGAAAAAACACGGTGCAATGGATTATACAATCATCGTAACGGCAAGTGCTTCACAACCAGCACCATTGTTGTATATCGCTCCGTATGCTGGTTTGGCAATGGCGGAAGAGTTTATGTACGATGGGAAACATGTTCTGATTATTTTTGATGATTTAACGAAACAAGCAGTGGCTTACCGTGAATTATCTTTGCTACTCCGTCGTCCGCCAGGTCGGGAAGCCTATCCAGGAGATGTGTTCTACTTGCATTCACGGATGTTGGAACGTGCAGCTAAATTAAATGATGCATTAGGAGGCGGCTCTATCACGGCTCTCCCAATCGTTGAGACACAAGCAGGAGATATTTCTGCTTATATTCCAACAAACGTTATTTCTATTACAGATGGACAAATTTTCTTAGAAAGTGATTTGTTTTATTCAGGTGTGAGGCCAGCTATCGCAGCCGGTTTATCTGTTTCTCGTGTAGGTGGAGCAGCGCAAATTAAAGCAATGAAAAAGGTATCTGGAACGTTGCGTTTAGATTTAGCAAGTTTCCGTGAGTTAGAAGCATTTACTCAATTTGGTTCAGATTTAGATGCTGCTACTCAAGCTAAATTAAATCGTGGACACCGAATAGTAGAAATTTTGAAACAAGGATTACATGAAGTAATCAGTGTGGAAAAACAGGTATTGATTTTCTATGCATTAACGCATGGTTTTTTAGATACGGTCGGTACTAATGAATTAGGACGATTTGAAAGAGAATTTTATGATTATGTTGACAACCAACACCAAGAAATAATTGTTGAAATAAACGAAACAAAAGAATTGCCAGATAGTAAGAAATTAGATGCTGTTATCTCTGAGTTCATAAACAACTTTTTCACGAGTACAGTTGAATCTGATAGCTCAAATTACATTCCAGAAACGATGTAAAGGCGGTGAATAGGAATGGCAGAATCATTAAATGATATTACAAAAAAAATTGCTTCGACTAAGAAAACAAGCCAAATTACTAATGCTATGCAGATGGTTTCAGGTGCTAAATTGTCAAAAGCTGAACAAAAAGCAAAAGGATTTCAAATTTATGCAAGCAAAATTAGAGAAATTGTTACCCATCTAGCGCATACTCAATTATCACTACTTGAAGACAGCACATTGATTGGTACAAATTCTCCTTCAAATATCGATTTTCATGACATGTTGATTGAACGTACTGTAAAAAGAACAGGGTACATTGTTATCAGTTCCGATAAAGGATTAGCGGGAGGATACAATAGCTCTGTCATTAAAGCTACGATTGATATGATTCAAAAAGATCACAAATCTCCTGATGAATACATTTTTATGGCTGTCGGCAGCACTGCTGGAGATTTCTTTAAAACAAGAGGAATGAATGTGGCATATGAACTAAATGATATTAGTGATCATCCAACATTTGATGAAGTTCGAGGTATTGCTCGGACAGCAACAGAAATGTATAAAAACGCCATATTTGACGAGTTATACGTTTGCTACAATCACCATATTAATACAGTTAGTTTTGAATACCGTGCGGATAAAATGTTGCCTCTAAATGATCTTGATTCAGCAGAAAAAGTTGAGTATGAAAGTGATTATTTATACGAGCCATCAAAAGAAGAAATTCTAGATATTTTATTGCCTCAGTATGCAGAAAGTTTGATTTATGGTGCTATTTTAGATGCTAAAGCTGCTGAACACGCAGCACGTATGACAGCTATGAAAGGTGCAACCGATAATGCTAGAGATATTATTGATGATTTAACGGTACACTATAATAGAGCTCGCCAGGCTGCTATCACAGAAGAAATTACTGAAATTATAGGCGGAGCCTCCGCACTAGGATAAGAGTAATGAATGGAGGGAAACGAATGAGTATTGGTCAAATTGTTCAAATTATTGGTCCGGTTGTTGATGTAGAATTTCCAGTAAATAAAGAAATTCCAGAAATTAATCACGCTCTAATAGTCAGAAGAATCAAAACTGGTAATGAAGAACAAGATTCAAGAAAAGAAAATACAGTCGTCTTAGAAGTAGCTTTGCAGCTAGGCAATGGTGTGCTTAGAACAATTGCTATGGAATCAACAGATGGATTGCAACGTGGAATGGAAGTAATCGATACAGGTGGATCTATCGATGTTCCTGTTGGTGAAGAGACATTGGGCCGAATGTTCAATGTTTTAGGAGAAACAATTGACTTGAAAGAGCCATTTGGAGAAGATGTTCGTCGCGATCCTATTCACCGCTTTGCTCCGTCTTTTGATGAGTTGAGCAGTAACAGTACTATCCTTGAAACTGGTATCAAAGTAATTGATTTGTTAGCACCTTATTTAAAAGGTGGTAAAACTGGTTTGTTTGGAGGAGCTGGAGTAGGTAAAACAGTATTAATCCAAGAATTAATTCATAATATAGCTGAAGAACATGGTGGTATCTCAGTGTTTGCTGGGGTTGGAGAGCGGACACGTGAAGGAAACGACTTGTACTTTGAAATGCAAGAATCTGGTGTAATTGAAAGAACAGCTATGGTATTTGGACAAATGAATGAACCTCCAGGCGCTAGAATGCGTGTAGCATTGACCGGTTTAACCATTGCAGAATATTTCCGTGATGAAGCCGGAAAGGATGTATTGTTATTCATTGATAATATTTTCCGGTTTACCCAGGCAGGATCAGAAGTTTCAGCGTTACTTGGAAGAATGCCTTCAGCAGTTGGGTATCAACCAACATTAGCTACAGAAATGGGTCAATTACAAGAACGAATCACATCAACAAATAAAGGTTCGATAACGTCCATTCAAGCTATTTATGTTCCAGCCGATGACTATACCGATCCGGCTCCGGCGGCTGTATTTGCTCATTTAGATGCAACCACCAACTTAGAACGTAAATTGACTGAACAAGGAATTTATCCAGCAGTCGATCCATTGGCTTCAACATCAAGTGCACTTGCACCTGAAATTGTTGGGGAAGAACACTACCAAGTTGCTATTGATGTTCAACAACTATTGCAACGCTACCGTGAATTGCAAGATATTATTGCTATTCTTGGAATGGATGAGTTATCCGATAGCGAAAAAATTACTGTTTCACGTGCTCGTCGTGTCCAATTCTTCTTGTCACAAAACTTCCATGTAGCCGAAGCTTTTACAGGAATACCAGGCTCATACGTACCCGTATCCGAAACCATACGAGGCTTTAAAGGAATCTTAGATGGTCGTTATGACGATTTACCAGAAGATGCTTTCCGTAACGTCGGACGTATTGAAGAAGTAGTAGAAAAAGCTAAGGCATCTGGTTATTAGTAGAGGAGGACAACTATAATGGCGGAATTACAAGTACAGATTGTGACCCCAGCTGGTATTGTTTATGATCATCGCGCAAGTCGTGTGATCGTTAGATCTATCGATGGACAATTAGGTATCCTTCCAGGCCATACACCCATCATTGTTCCTTTAGCAATTGATAGTGTCCGAATTGAACGTGTATCGGTTGATGAAGAAAACTTAATTGCAGTAAATGGTGGGATAATGGAAATGCGTGATAATGTTTGTTCGATTATTGCTGATAGTGCCGAAAGAGCGAGAGACATTGATGTTGAACGTGCCTTTGCAGCTAAGCAACGAGCAGAAGAGATAATAAGGAAATCAGAAGCTGTTCATAATAATAAACAACATAGAAGAGCAGAAATTTCATTGCGCAAAGCCATTAACCGTATTTCTGTTTCCAAACACAAAAAGTAGCAAAATAAGAAACTTTTAGCGAAAGCTGTGAGTTTCTTATTTTTATTTGCTGGAAAAAAGAAATGAAAATAAAAAAGCACTCGAAAATTTCTTTTAGAATAGGACTATGTTAAGATAATGACAAGAGGAGCAAAAAGAATGAATTTTATAGGCACGCAGGCTTTAATAAGTCTTATTTCGCATATTTCGTTTACATTATTAACTTTTTGGGCATTAAGAGGATTGATGATTGAAAAATGGATTAGAAAAAATCATGTCAAACAAGCTCGTTTGCTCTATTTATTTTTATCCATTGCAATTGGTTATTTAGTGAGCTCATTTATGATTGAATTTATACTAATGTCCAGAAATTTGATTTTTTTGTTTTGAGAACAATCTAATTAATATAGGGTTTGGAAATGATAAAGCATGTGTGCTATAATATCAAAGATTGCTGTAAATTTTTAGAGCAACGAGCAAAGGTTGTTGGCAACAGAAATTTCGGAGGGATATAATCATGGAAAAAATGATTGTTCGTGGCGGTAAACGTCTCGAAGGAACAGTAAAAGTAGAGGGCGCAAAAAATGCTGTTTTACCCATTTTAGCAGCAACCATCCTGGCAAGTAAAGGTAAAAGCAAGTTAAGCAATGTACCTATTTTATCAGATGTTTTTACAATAAATGAAGTATTACGTCACTTAAATTTAACCGTAGACTTTAATGAAACCGACAAAGAGATCACACTAGACGCTTCAGGAGAGCTAAATTTCGAAGCACCGTTTGAATACGTTAGCAAAATGAGGGCATCCATTGTTGTAATGGGTCCGTTATTGGCACGTTTAGGACATGCGAAAATAGCCTTACCTGGAGGTTGCGCAATTGGAACACGACCAATCGAGTTACACTTAAAAGGTTTTGAAGCAATGGGAGCCGTAGTATATATCGAAAATGGCTACATTGAAGCCTTTGCAGATAAATTATTAGGAGCTCATATCTACTTGGACTTCCCAAGCGTAGGAGCAACCCAAAACATTATGATGGCTGCTACATTAGCAGAAGGAACGACTACCATTGAAAACGTAGCAAGAGAGCCTGAAATTGTTGATTTGGCTAATTTCTTAAATCGTATGGGAGCTAAAGTTATTGGAGCCGGTACGGAATCCATTCGAATAGAAGGAGTGAAAGAATTAGTTGGAATAGATCATGGTATTATTCCAGACCGCATTGAAGCTGGTACGTTTATGGTAGCAGCAGCAGTTACCAATGGAAATGTTTTTATCGAAGATGCTGTCTCTGAACATAATAAACCATTAATTTCAAAATTAAAAGAAATGGGCGTTACTTTTATTGCAGAAAAACATGGTTTACGAGTAATTGGTCCAGACAAATTAAAAGCCACAGATATTAAAACAATGCCTCATCCTGGTTTTCCAACTGACATGCAAGCACAAATTACCATAGCACAAGCTGTGGCTGAAGGTACGAGCACCATGAAGGAAACGGTATTTGAAAATCGATTCATGCATATGGAAGAAATGCGTCGGATGAACAGCGAGTTCACTATCGAAAATCAGACTCTTGTTATATATGGTCCAGCTAAATTGCAAGGATCCGAAGTAGCTGCAACGGATTTAAGAGCAGCCGCTGCTTTGATTATTGCAGGTCTGGTTGCAGAAGGGTTCACTCGTGTAACACACTTAGAACATCTTGATCGTGGTTATTATCACTTTCATCAAAAATTACAAGCATTAGGTGCTGATATTGAACGAATCAATGAATCAAAAAATGCTATTTTACAAGATAAAGAATTAGGTATTTTATTTAAGTGATGATTATAAAGCTAGAGTATAATTCCTTAACAGGTTTTTTATTCTAGCTTTTTTTAAAGTGAATTTGGTCAATGAATCAAAATTAAGCAGAAAAAATGTTTTTAAAAAATCAACGTTTCCGATTAACCGTAAACGTGCTATAATCATAAGTTAGAGAGATAAAACTAGGAAATTGTACTAGTTTGGGACAAGAGTTTGAGAGGGGAACAGAATAATGGCTAAAGACATAGGAATAGATTTAGGCACTGCTAATGTATTGATTCATGTAAAAGGAAAAGGAATTGTTTTAAATGAACCTTCAGTAGTGGCAATAGACACTACAACGAATCGCGTTTTAGCGGTGGGTGAAGAAGCTTACTTAATGGTTGGGCGTACGCCGGGCAATATTCGCGCTATTCGTCCTTTAGATGGAGGAGTAATTGCTGACTTTGATATTACAGAAGCCATGTTAACTCACTTTATCAATAAATTAAATGTAAAAGGATTTCTATCAAAACCTAATATTTTAATTTGCTGTCCTACAAATATTACAAAAATTGAACAAAAAGCAATTATCGAAGCCGCTGAAAAAAGTGGTGGGAAAAATGTGTATCTTGAAGAAGAGCCAAAAGTAGCTGCTATTGGAGCAGGGATGGATATATTTCAACCAAGTGGAAACATGGTTATCGATATAGGTGGAGGTACTACAGACATTGCGGTTCTTTCAATGGGTGGAATTGTAACAAGTCGCTCGTTAAAAATAGCTGGAGACCGAATGGATATTGAAATTACGCAATACATTAAGAAAAAGTATAAATTAATGATCGGTGAAAGAACGGCTGAGTCAATTAAAATGGAAATAGGAACTGTTTTCCCTGGCCGTCGAGAAGACACAATGGATGTCAGAGGTCGTGATATGGTAAGTGGTTTGCCGAGGACAATTGTTATTAATTCAAGTGAAGTATTAGAAGCAACAGCTGAATCAATGGCTATGCTTGTTCAACAGGCAAAAGACGTGCTTGAACAAACACCACCTGAATTATCAGCGGATATCATCGATCGCGGCATTATTTTGACTGGTGGAGGAGCAATGCTAGATGGCATTGATCAACTCTTTGCTGAACAACTAAAAGTTCCAGTATTTATTGCAGAACAACCTTTGGACTCTGTGGCATTAGGAACAGGTATTTTATTAGAAAATATGACAAAGAAAAAATTTAGTTTTTAAAGGAATCTATAAAAATGAGGTGACACGATGACAAAAGGGAAAATTGCCGCACAAATGGGGACGTTTACACTAAAAATTTTATTGGTCATTGTTGTAGTTATTATTGCCCTAATTCTTGGAACAATGGTAGGGTATGGAATCGTTGGAGATGGAAATCCTTTTGCCATATTTGATATGTCAACATGGGGTCACATTTTCAGTTACTTTACAAAACCAACTATCGTCAATGGATAAAGGTTACGTACAAAAAAGAGTGGGGAAGGTTAAAACCTTTTTCATTCTTTTTTATTTTGTTATATTAGTTAGATCCTCCTGTTACTAGCAAATAGATAAAGTGAATTTATGTCATTCAATCTAAAAAAACGGAAATAGTTCTATTTAGCAGATAATTAAAGTGATTAAAATAAATAAAAAGGGGATGAAAAAATGAATCAACTAAATTTAGTAGGCCGAATCGTTAGAGAGATTGATATTAAAGAACTAGGTGATGGAAAAGTTGTTTTAAACAACACTCTAGCGGTTAAAAGAAAGTTTAAAAATGAAAAAGGACAGCCAGCTGATTTTATTCCCATAGTTGCATGGGGGCAAGTAGCTAAATTAATTCAGATATATTGTGAAAAAGGAGACTTAGTTGGATTGACTGGGCATATTCAATCAAGGTCTTATCAAAACAAAGAAGAAGAAACGGTTTTTGTAGTAGAAATGTTAGTAAATGAAGTCGATTTTTTACAAGGAAGAAGAAGCACACCTAGCTCTTCTATTGAAGAGATGGAACAAAGCACATTATATTAAATCATAGTAAGTTAGTTCAAGTAGAAGATTGTGGGGTTTTCCCCAATCTTCTTTTTTTGTCTTAATTTTTAAATAATTCTAGTTACCCCTTTTATAAGAACAAGCTAACTATTCAGTTGTGCTAAAAAAAGTGTATACTAAACTAAAGAGAAAAGTGAAAGAAAAGAGGGTCAGTATGAAAATAATAATGATCGAAGATAACCCATCAGTTTGTGAGATGATGGAAATGTTTTTTCAAAAAGAACAATGGGAATCGGTGTTTATTCAAGATGGGAAAGAGGGTTTAGATACTTTCCTTGAAGATAAAAAACAATGGGATTTAGTTATTCTTGATTTGAATTTACCAAGTATGGATGGTATGCAAATTTGTCGCGAAATACGTAAAATATGTAAAAAAATTCCGATTATTATGTTAACCGCAAAAGATTCAGAAAGTGATCAAGTCATTGGATTAGAGATAGGCGCAGACGACTATGTCACAAAACCTTTTAGTCCTTTAACATTAATTGCACGTATCAAAGCTTTAAAGAGACGTGCTAATTTGACTTTAGAAGAATCTGACTCAACAGAAAAAGCTTACGAAATAACAACAAAACATTTGAAAATAAATAAAAAAACCCGCGAAGCCTTGTTATACAATCAAGAAATTGAAGGACTTACTCCAAAAGAATTCGAATTATTATATACGTTATCTAAAAATCCTAAGCAAGTTTTTTCAAGGGAACAATTGCTAACGATGATCTGGAATTATGAGTATTTTGGAGATGAGCGAACAGTAGATGCACATATAAAGAAACTAAGACAAAAAATTGACAAAACAGGACCACAAGTTATTCAGACAGTTTGGGGAGTTGGATATAAATTTGATGATACCGAGGTTGAATAAATGATGAAGTTTAAGTATTTCTATCAACAAATGCTAGCTTTTTTTATGGTAATCATGACGATGTTGATTATTATGGGATTTTCTTTTTTACAGTTTTCTAAAAATACAACATATAATAATACAGAAGAACAATTGTACGGATACGCAGCGGCATTGGTATCTGGAGATTTACAAAAAAGCCAATTAGATAATGGCCAGTTAATTTTAAAAAATCAAGAAGTTACGCTTACAGTATTTGATAACAACGATTTGATGATTTATCCAGAAACGGTTAAAAATTATGCTAGTGGGATTTCAAAAGAGGATTTTAAAAAGTTAGAAAAAGGACAACGGATATCACTAAAGATTCGTCAAACCGATTTTTATGGTAATGATCGTCAACTTGCCATCGTTTATTTGCCTTTCTTTACGCAAGATAGCAATACTTTTTCAGGTTTTGTAGCTGTCAGTTCACCTATTAGCGGAATCGAAGCAACCTTAACAGCGTTAAGAAATAATTTGTTTGCGGCATTTTTATTTTCTTCACTAGGCGCAGTAATTTTAAGTTTATTGTTTGCTAAATATCAAGTAAATAGAATTAACCGTTTGAGAAGTGCTACTCATACAGTTGCAGAGGGTAACTTCGATATTCATTTAAAAAATAACAATAAGGATGAATTCGATGATTTAGCGGGAGATTTTAACCTAATGGCGGAATCTTTAAAGGCTTCACAAAAAGAAATTGAACATCAAGAAAATCGTAGAAGACAATTTATGGCAGACGTTGCCCATGAAATGCGTACACCTCTGACGACAATAAATGGCTTGTTAGAAGGTCTAGAATATGACATGATTCCAAGTAACCAAAAAAAGCGAAGTATTGAATTAATGCATAACGAAACTAGAAGATTGATTCGCCTTGTTAATGAGAACCTAGATTATGAAAAAATTCGCTCCAATCAAATTTTTTTGCATAAACAACATTTTAATGCAAAAGAGACACTAGAAATGGTTGTAGAACAGCTTTCATTAAAAGCAGAATCTGCAAAAAATGTCTTAAAGATAGATTGCCCTTCAGATGTGGAGATATATGCTGACTATGACCGTTTTGTACAAATAATAGTCAATCTTACGCAAAATGCTATTCAGTTTACTCAAGAGGGTGAAATCAAACTAATAGGACGAATGGAAGATGGTCGCAGTATGATTAAAGTTGAAGATACAGGTATTGGGATAGATACCAAAGAAGTTCAAAATATTTGGGAACGTTACTACAAAGCGGATGTATCTAGAAAAAACACCGTATATGGAGAATCTGGTTTAGGTTTGGCCATTGTTCAACAATTAGTGAATCTACATGGAGCAACGATTTCAGTGGACAGTATTCTAGGGAAAGGGACGATTTTTACACTAATTTTTCCTTTCGAAAATAAACGTAAATAAATAAAATAGGCACAACATCAACCCTAAAGTCGATGTTGTGCTTATTTTTTTGTTCTTTTATTCGGTTATTTCGATTTTGGTCTCGGCATCTGTTTCTTTCATCAACTCTGGAGCATTTGTTTTATATAGATCCGTCGTTGAACGGTTGCCATTTTGAGAATAGAGACTAGTTGCTTTGTCTCCTAAATCGCGATTAATTTTAGTCATTCTTTCGAACTGGTTTTGATAACGATAAGAAGATGGGTCAATCTCATTAAGGCCTTCTGGAGTATAGAATCGCAATAAATCACTATGCAAAATGCTATCAGATAAACTTAATTGAGTGGCAACAGCTTCTTTTAATTGATCTTGTTCTAAAAGAACTTCTTCTGAAGGTTCTTCAATGAGCTGTCCAGTAGCCGTATCATAAATATCAGAACCATTAAGCGTGTAGTTAGGTGTGACAACATTACCGTTACGGAATGCAACTGTTTGATCATGATCAGCTGAGAATAAATCTGTTCCTAACATGACCTTATCTTTTGTTTCGATACCCAGCAAATGCATCATAGTAGGAAGCATATCAACTTGCCCACCAAACTGTTCATTTATTTTTCCATTCGTTGTTCCTGGAATATGATACATCAACGGAATGCGTTGCATCATATCATCATTGTAACTGTTCCAAGTTTCTGGGTCTTCTCCAAGCAATGGAGCTAATGCTTGGTTTCTTGAATTAGAGATACCATAATGATCACCATAAAGAATAACCATTGAATTATCATATAAACCAGAGGCTTTCAAATAATTAAAGAATTCTTCTACGGCTTGATCCAGATAATGAGCAGTTACAAAATAATTGTTGATAGTTTCATCTGATGTTTGAGCCGGTTTAAAATCAACATTCGCTTCATCTAAAGGATAAGGGAAGTGATTTGAAACAGAAATCATTTTTGTATAAAACGGTTGAGGCAACTGTTCCAAATACTTTGCAGACTCATTAAAGAATAATTTATCTTTCAAGCCATATTCCAAAGTATTGTCCCCAGATAAATCATAGGAAGAAGAATCAAAGAAATAATCAACACCCATTTGTTTATAGGTGTTATCACGATTCCAAAATGAACCAACATTTCCATGCATGACAGCACTCGTATAACCTTTTTCGGATTCTAAGATATTATAAGAAGATTCGAAAGTATTGCTGCCACCTACTTGCGTAAACGCTCCACCTTGAGGTAAGCCGAACAATGAGTTCTCCAACAACATTTCGGAGTCAGCTGTTTTACCCTGTCCTACTTGATGGAACACATTGGTAAAGCTTTGTGTTTGTTGATCATGAAATATGCTATTTAAGAAAGGTGTGACTTCATGAAATTCACCATTTTCATCTTCTAATTTATAGTCGATCAAGAATTGTTGGAAACTTTCTAAATGGAGATAAATAACATTCTTGTTTTCAGCTACCCCAAACATATCTGGATTTGGTTCAGCATAATGTTCATCTACATAAGAAAAAACAGCATCCATATCCGATTCATCTGCATTCGCTTTATTTTGATTTGATTGAGCCGTTTGATAACCATTATAAGCTGTGAAAAAATTGATGCCTAGATATTTAACAATGTAATTTCGATCAAACGTACGACTTAACAGTTGGGGACGATTACTTTCTGATAGAGCTAAGTTTCCAGCAAAAAGTGTTACAGCTATAGCAGTCATTGCAATAGCTGAGCGTTTTTTATATAAACGAGCATCTAGCTTAACGTATTTTGTTGCTACTAATCCAAGTAAAACAAAAAAGTCTAGCCAATAAAAAACATCACGGGCTTTTAATAAAGCCATCGTGCTAGCTCCAAGTCCTCCTGCAACATTCCCAGCACCTAAAATAGTGGTTACTGCAAGAAAATCAGAAAATTCTCGATAATATAAAATGTTGGCAAATAGTAAAAGACTCATTACAAAGTAAATTAAAAATAAAACAGTGTAAGATTTTTTACTTTTTTTAAAATAAAGTGCAAAAGAAAAGAAAAGAACCGTTGTTGCTATAGGATTAATGAACAAGATGAATTGTTGCATGACCCCCGTGACACCGAGCGAAAATTCTTGTGTATAACTGAAGTATGTTTTGCCCAAAATAAAACGACAGCTAATGAAAAGAATCCAATTCGAGTATTTAATATATTTTTTAGTTTATTCATTAGTACAAAATCCTCCTTAAAAAGTAAACGATAAATAAGTATTTAACCAGGATGATATTATTTTAAAATAATCCTGATTGCTTTAGTCCACCTATATTATTATACATTTTACAGGTAATTAGCAAGTTAGTCAATTTTTGTAACTATTTTAACAAGGTGGAAAAAATAGAATCGCTTTCAAATTAGTGTTAGTATAAATTTTTCAAACAATTAAAAAATTTGTTGCATTTTTAAACATAAAGTAGTAGCAAATAAGTTATAATGATGAGTATCAGATAAAAGGAGGTTTTGCCTTACATGATATTTTTACAAGGCTTTTTTGACGTAATGGAACAGTCATACAGTGAATCCATTAATCATTTTCCTTTAATAGAGCTTATCTTTTATAGTGTAGACCAAACCTTGTTTTATTTCATAGTATGGTTAAGCATTCGTATTTTATATTTGTCCTTCTTTAAAAAGGGAAGAAGAGTAAAGAAATTACGTCGAGAAGTAAGTTTAGATGCTTTTGTTTTCTATGTCATTTTGTTGATTCACCTTACAGTTTTTCGAGAAGAACACAGTATCGGTAATATAGAGTTTAACATGCAGTCGTTAAGCAGCATAAATTTGACTCCGTTAACTCATACTCTAAAATTGACTCAAGGGGTAACGTTATTTGATTATTATTATAATTTGTATGGGAATATTCTTTGGTTTGTACCAATGGATTTGCAGTAGCTTACTTGCTAAATAAGAAGCCCTATTTTTTAAAAACAATGCTGATAGGTTTTTGTTTTTCATTTTCAATTGAGATGCTTCAGTTTTTTTTGGGAACTGGAATAACAGATATTGATGATTTAATTTTTAATACGATTGGAACAATGATAGGATTAATCGGTTTTATGATCTGTAAAAAAATATCTGAACTTTACAGTATGAGAAAAAGAGAAAAAAAGTATAGATTGACTAAATGTCAGAGTATACAAAAAAAGGAGATTAATTGTTGTGGAAAAATATATGTTAAAAAGACGAGCTACAGAACGAGCACGTAAGGGGTACCCAATACTAGTATTAGAGGATTTTGTTAAAGAACCAAAGCTTCCAGAAGGAACATTGGTTCAATGTATAGATGAACACAAAAAGTTTGTGGCCATTGCTTATTTAGCAAAACAAAACAAAGGCGATGGTTGGATTTTAACAACCAACCAAACAGAAATGATTAATCAAAATTTCTTTGAAAAATTGTTTAAAGAAGCAATGGATCAGCGTTCAATTTTTAAATTAAACGAACAAACAACGGCTTACCGAGTATTTAATGGAGAAGGCGACGGGTTAGGTGGCTTAACGATTGATTTTTACGATAATTACTATGTTTTTTCATGGTATAGCAAAGGGATTTATACTCATCGTGAGTTAATTCTAAAAGCTTTCAAGGCGGTTGTATCTGATAGTAAAGGACTCTATGAAAAAAATAGATTCGAAACAACAACAAAGCCAAAAACAGATTTGATTTTTGGAGAATCTGCTCCTGAACCATTAGTGATTTTAGAAAATGGAATTAACTATGCAACTTATTTAGATGATGGACTGATGACAGGGATTTTCTTAGATCAACGTGATGTAAGACAAAGTCTATTAGAAAAATACGCAATGGGTAAAACTGTCTTAAATACGTTTAGTTATACCGGTGCATTTTCAGTAGCAGCAGCTTTGGGTGGAGCGATTAAGACCACAAGTGTTGACTTAGCTAAACGCAGCTTGCCTAAAACCGTTGAACAATTTGAAATCAATAGTTTAGATGTGAATGATCATGTTATTCGAGTAATGGATGTTTTTGATTACTTTAAATATGCTATTCGCCATAAATTAACCTTTGATGTAGTCGTGGTTGATCCTCCAAGTTTTGCTCGTTCAAAAAAACGGACTTTCAGCGCTGCTAAAGACTACGCAAATTTATTAGAAGAGGTCATTCAACTGACTAAACCTAAAGGCATTATTGTTGCCTCAACCAATGCAGCCAATGTAACGACTGATAAATTTAAAGGTTTTATTGAAGAAGCTTTCAAAAAACAAAATAAATCTTATACATAGAAGAAACGTATACATTGCCAGCAGATTTTAAAATAAATCCAGAGTTTACCCAAGGAGATTATTTAAAAGTATTTATCATCCGTAAAAAATAGGCATTCGTTAAAATCCCTTATTAAAAGAAGGTAAAGCAACATGAAAAAAGGAAAACAACAGAAACAAATGCTATTCGGTTGCTAGACAAAGCCAAAATAGACTATCAGCTTCATGAATATCCTTGGAGCGAAGATCATTCAAATAGCCAAAAGAGTTTGAAGAAATGGATATCTCTAAACAGAGACTATTTAAAACCATTGTAACAAATGGGGATAAAACGGGTATAGTGGTTGCCTGTATTCCAGGTACAAGTGAAATCAATCTAAAAGCTCTTGCCAAAGTTAGCGGCAATAAAAAATGGAGTTACTGCATTTAGATGATTTAGAAAAGACGACTGGTTATATTCGTGGAGGTTGTTCACCAATAGGGATGAAAAAATTATTCCCTATTTACCTTTCAAAAGATGCCGAAGACCTAGATAGCATAATCGTATCTGCTGGAAGACGAGGTTTCAAGTTGAATTAGCTCCTCAAGACCTAAAAAAACTCGTTAAAGCTGAATTCGCATCAATTGAAGCCTAAATAGAACACAAAAGAGGTGAAGACATTTTTGTCTCCACCTCTTTTGTGTTCTATAAAATTTATTGCTAGTTAATGATTTTTACCTTCTAAAGCTTCTTGTGCCGCATGCATACCTGCTACGCGACCAGTGATAAAAGCACCAGTAATATTGTAGCCACCAGTATACCCATTATAATCAACAATTCGCCAGAAAAATACAAGCCTCTTGTAAATTTACTTTCCATTGTTTTTGGATTTACTTCTTTTGTATTGATGCCGCCACCTGTGACAAAGGCTTTTTCAATAGGCAAAGTTCCATTCGCAGTAAAACTAAAATCTTTAAGAAAATCAACGAAGGCTGATCGTTCTTCATCGGACAATTGTTTTAAAGGTGTATTTTCATTAAGTGATAACCGGGTAAAAGCAAAGAGTAAATAGCGTTCAGGAACATATCCTTTTAAAGCATTTTTTATGCTTTTTTCGCCTTCATTTTTTTACTAATTGCTGCATCTGCTGTGTGAATTCACCTTTAGATAAATCAGGTAAAGCGTCTATCGACATCATCACAAAATCTGTTTGGTCTCTTTGCATCGTTTGATGCACAAACATCGAACAGCGCAAAACAGCCG